>JALUMJ010000099.1 GCA_027040375.1 Campylobacteraceae bacterium | reverse complement strand
AGGCTACACTTGCAATATTTTATGCTTTTATCTTGAAATTTACTTTTTAGGAATCTTATTCATAACCCATGATGAGTCATTGGCATCATGGTGTAGTGATAAAACTATCGCCCTTTAGGCACTACAAACCACAGATAATTCTTAATATTTTCAGGCATAATTTTTTTGTTTTTGAAGTACTCAAATTGATCATGATGGAACCTATACCATTTTTTGTTTTTAGAATCATAATAAATAGTTTCACCACTGGTATCGATAGAGGAGATAATAGTTTTAATCATATATGATTTGTCTCGATGAAAATATCCAAAACTATTAATTTTACTTGTATTGTATAGTATTTTTTCTGGTAATTTAGAATTTTGTTTAGAGTAAGAATCAATATATTTTATGATTGGCTCCATCTGGTTTGAAACTTTCCACATCATCTTTTTTTGCAATGGATGCTCTATAAGCAAAATTAACACTATTGGTACGATTATAGTTAATATCCATTGAAAAGTGTAAAACACCCATTTATTTTGTGAAAAATTAGTGAAATTTCTCAATATTCCAAGTCCAAGATTTACACAAATTGCAAACAGTATCAATAAAGATAAATATGCCAATGGCTTTGCAGACACCAAAGGGTCAGCAAAAAGACTAAATACAATATATATAGATGATATGAATGATATGATAAAGATGCTAACTCTAATCGTATTGTTTATTTTAGAAAATTTCTTCATTGTTGTTTTTATCTTTCTTTCATCCTATCTCTTGCTTCTTTTAAAGACTGGGCTATTAAAAATGCAAGCTCCAAAGCTTGGTTGGCATTTAGTCTTGGGTCACAATGCGTATTGTATCTTGAGCTAAGATTTTCTTCCGTTACTTCTCTTGAGCCACCAACGCACTCTGTAACATCTTGTCCAGTCATCTCTAAGTGCACGCCTCCTGGAAATGTACCCTCTTCTTCGTGAACTTTAAAAAAGCCTCTTACCTCCCTCAATATTTCATCAAAAGCTCTTGTTTTATAGTTATTTGATGCTTTTATTGTGTTGCCGTGCATTGGGTCGATACTCCAAATTACATTTTTTCCAGCTTTTTTAACTGCTCGAATTAGTTTTGGAAGTTCTTCTTTTATCTTTTTAGCACCCATTCTTACTATGATATTTATCTTGCCCATCTCATTTTGAGGATTGATTTTTTCAATCAACGCAAGAAGATCAACTTCACTCATACTTGGGCCCGCTTTGATTCCAACTGGATTTATAACACCTCTTAAAAACTCTACATGTGCATCATCAACACCTCTAGTTCTATCTCCTATCCATAACATATGAGCTGAACAATCTACCCAATCACCGCTCAAACTATCTTCTCTTGTCATCGCTTCTTCGTTATTTAATAAAAGAGCTTCATGAGAAGTATATAAGATAGTTTCATTTATCATAGGTGTATTTTGAGATGTTATACCGCATGCTTCCATAAATTCAAGTGTTTGAGTGATTTTATTTGCTAATTCTTGGTATTTTTCGCCTAAAGCATTTTCTTTTACAAAGCCAAGGTTCCATTTATTTACTTTATGTAAATCAGCCAATCCACCTCTAGCAAATGCACGAACTAGGTTCATAGTAGATGAAGCTTGGTTATATGCTTTTATCATTCTGCTTGGATTTGGAATTCTAGCTTTTTCATTAAACTCATTGCCGTTTACTATATCACCTCTATAGCTAGGGAGTTTTTTACCATTTTTTTCTTCAAAATCGCTAGATCTTGGTTTTGCAAATTGACCAGCAAGTCGCCCTACTTTAACCACAGGACATCCACCTGCAAAAGTAAGCACAACTGCCATCTGCATCATCACTTTAAACATATCTCTTATGTTGTCCGCATTAAATTCTGCAAAACTTTCAGCACAATCGCCACCTTGAAGTAAAAATGCTTTGCCTTCGCAAACTTTTGCAAACTCATTTTTTAATTTTCTAACTTCTCCTGCAAATACTAACGGTGGTAATTTACTTATCTCTTCTTCTGTTTTTTTTAGCTCACTCATATCAGGATAAGTTGGCTGTTGTTTTATATTAAAATTTCTCCAAGATGATTTATTCCATGATTTCATTATTTTCATACCTCTATTTTATAAAATTTAGAGATTATACTGTTTTTTTTCTTTAAATTTAAGAAAATAGTAGTAAAATCTGTAACTTTAAAAATTAGGAATAAATTTGAAAAATTTAAACGAAGAAAAACAAGGCGTAATTTACGCTATTTTAGCATTTGTTTTTTGGGGATTAGTTCCTATATATTTTAAGCTCATAAGCTCTGTTAGTCCTATGGAAATCTTAATCCACAGAATTCTCTGGTCAGTTGTTTTTCTAAGTATTTTAATCGTTGCAACCAAACAAACAAAAACATTGAAAAAGATTTTAAAAGATAAGAAAAAGATGAAAATACT
>JALUMJ010000098.1:7009-9572 GCA_027040375.1 Campylobacteraceae bacterium | reverse complement strand
ACATTGGCAAATTTTCAAAAAAACAGTTTTTTAGAATCTTTCAAATCGATTTGCGGTGCGACAACAATTTTGACTGAGACGAATTATCTCGAAGAGATTCAAAGGGTAGTTTTAAATATGCTCATAACCAAAAAACCGAGCTATTTGGGGGTTCCGACTGATTTGATAGATATGGAGATATCTCAAACCATAGAAGATATCTCTTTTTATAAACAAAGAGGAGGAGATAGCGAGATAGTAGCCAAAGTTGGAGATGAAATCATTAAGAGATTTTTAAAAGCCAAAAAGCCTGTTATATTTTTAGGCATAAATGTTGCAAGATTTGGCTGGAGAGAAAAGATGACTAAGATATTGCAAAAAACTCAGGCAAAATTTGCCACAACTTTGATGGGCAAATCAATCATAAACGAAACAAGCGTAGCGGAGCCAAATTATCTAGGCATTTACGCAGGTGATTACAGCACGCAGGGCATGGTGGAGCTTATGCAAAGCTCAGACTGCATCATCTCCATAGGAACAGTTGAGACTGACTTAAATAGTGGTGGCTTTAGTGAAGATGGCATAGATTTTGAGCGAGTTATGACACTTCGCCCAAAGAGTGTGAAGGTTGGTAAGAAGCTATATGCGGGCATAAGTGTTGATATGCTACTTGATTATTTGCTTGAAAATATGAGCCCAAATGACAAGGCAAATATAGACTTTAGTATAAACAAAACAACAGTAGATATAAACAAGTATAAAAATGAGAAATTAAATCAAAAAGAGTTTTGGGAAATTGTGGCACAAGAAATCATAAAAGAGGGCGATATCGTAGTCGCAGAAGCAGGCTCCGCTCTTTTTGGTTTGGTTCAACAAAATTTGCCATCAAAGATAGATTTTGTATCCCAAATCTTGTGGGCTTCTATCGGATATACTCTCCCTGCCGCGATTGGCTCTGCTATCGCTTCACCCAAGAGAAGAGTATTGCTATTTATCGGAGATGGCTCGATTCAATTGACTGCCCAAGAGCTTAGCCTTATCGCCAGATATGAGTTAAATATCACTGTTTTTATCATAAACAACAATGGCTACACGATAGAGCGAGCCATACACGGAAAAGAGCAACCATATAATAACATAGCCCCTTGGAAATACCAAGCCTTAGCAAAATCATTAGGAATCAAAAACACGATGGGTGTAAAAACTTTTTCTGATTTGATAGAAAATTTGGACAAGATAAACCAAAACGGTGCAAAAGTAGTGGAGCTTTTCTTCGAAAAACTCGATTTGCCACCTTTATTGAAACAAGTTTCAGATAAATTAGGAGCTGCAAATCAATAAGATTGGTGTTTTTTTGCTTTTTTTTGTTACAATAGGGACAATAAAACTATAAATGATAGGAAAAATTATGTTTAGTGAAGAAGTTACGGTTAGTAAAATGGTTGAAAAGATAAGTGATTTGTTGAGTCGGTTTGAAAATTTGAAGTTACAAAACGACACACTTAGGCAAGAAGTGATGACACTAAAGGCTCAGAATGAAGCTAAAGATATACAAATAACAAAACTTCAAGATGAGTTAAGAGATAAAAATATCGAGTCTGAAGACATACTTGGAAAGATAGAGGAAGTTCTAAAAAGATGAGTAAACTCTCACTCCAAGTTGGCTCAAAAGACTTTGATATCAGCTTAGATGGGGATTTTTATGAGTATTTTAAAGAGGATTTTAGTCGCGTATTTAAAGATAAAAAAAACATAGAAGCAAAAGAGCTTTTGCAGGCATTTGTTCAAAAAAGTTATAATGAATATCAAGATAAATTAAGACTCGAAGAAATCGCCAAAAAATTAGAAGAAATCTAAAATCAATTCTTAAGCAAGTATTCAAGTAAAATAGAGTATACTACGCTCAAGATTGATAAGTGTATCAGTCAAATTTTAAAAAAGGAGTAAACCATGAAAAAAGGTTTTACTATGATCGAATTAATTTTCGTAATCGTTATTATTGGTATTTTGGCGGCAGTTGCCATTCCAAAGTTAGCTGCTACAAGAACAGATGCAAAAGCTGCTACAATAGGACAAGAGGTAGCATCAGCCATATCTGAAGTCTCATCTTATGTAACATCCCAAGGTGGAAATGTAGATGCTGCTAATTTGACTACTATGTCTCAGGTTTTAAACACATTGAGTGATAATGGTGATGGTAATGCATCTGCAAACGGAAAGAAATTTACAGTATATGGTTCTAATACTAGTGATTGTATAGATTTTGAAACTAATACCACAGCATTAAAAATTAGTCATGGTACTGGTGCAGATTTGCTATGTAAAGACATTCAAAGTATAGTAAAAGCGCAAGATATAAAATTAGCTGGCTCTAGCGTTAAATTTTAGTATTTATGTAGTGGAGATTTTTTCTCCACTACAATAATATAAAATTATTTATGATGGAAAAAATAAATCCTGCTTTTACTATGATTGAACTTGTTTTTGTTATAGTTGTGATTGGTATTCTCTCTGCTATTGCCATTCCTCGTCTTGCAGTTACTCGTGATGATGCCATACTTGTTAAAGGCAAATCTCAAGTCGC
>JALUMJ010000098.1:0-6909 GCA_027040375.1 Campylobacteraceae bacterium | reverse complement strand
CTAACTCCTTTGACTTATCAAAGTGAGTATGAACTAAAATCAGGCAATATTGTAGAAGTTACACTAAACTCAAAAACTAGACTTGGTGTTGTGGTATCTAAAACCTTAGAGCCAACTTTTACATGTGAAGAAATTTTAAGCGTAAAAGATGAATTTTATACACTTCAAACTCTCTCTTTGGTAAAGTTTATCAGTGATTATTATGTATGTTCTTTAGGTGACGCACTTAAACTTTTTATGCCATCTTTGAAAAATCCTCTACATGTAGAGCATAGCGTTGATGTAGATATTGTTTTGTCTAGCGAGCAAGAAAAAGCTTATGATTTTATACAAAATCACTCAAAATCTCTTCTTTTTGGAGATACGGGAAGTGGAAAAACAGAGATATATATAAAATGCATACAAAAGTGTATAAATGATGGAAAAAATGCGATATTTTTGATGCCAGAAATCGGACTGACTCCACAAATGAAAAAAAGACTCATAAAATCTTTTGGCGACAAAGTGGTGATTTGGCACTCGAAGGTCACCAAAAAGAAAAAAGCTCAAATCATAACTGAAATAGCCCAAGGAAAAGTAGCATTAGTGGCAGGAACTAGATCAGCACTTTTCTTGCCTATTTTAAACTTAGGTTTGATAGTAGTAGATGAAGAACACGATGACAGCTACAAGTCAAACCAAAGACCAAGATACAATGCAAGAGATTTAGCACTTTTGTTCGCTAAAAGAAGCGCGGCAAAAGTAGTGCTAGGAAGTGCGACTCCTAGCCTTGGAAGTTATAAAAATCTTCCAAAATTTAGATTAAGAGGAACTTTTTTTGAATCTAAAAAAAGATTTATTTATGAAAATTCCGTTAGTGAAATAACGCCAAATATATTGCAAAAGATAGGAGAGCATTTAGATAAAAAAGAACAAATCATACTATTTGTGCCTACAAGAGCGAATTTTAAATATGTTACATGTAAGGATTGTGGAGCGCATGTTACTTGTCCTTATTGTAGTGTTGGTATGAGTTTGCATTCAAATATAAATGCCCTAAAATGCCATTATTGCAACTTTACCCAAAGAGTTCCAAAAGTTTGCCCCGAGTGCAAAAGTGAAAATTTATTTACAAATAGAATAGGAACTGCCCAAATCGTTCAAGAGTTAAAAGAGCAATTTAGCGATAAAGTTATAGGAAAATTTGACAGAGATGAAGTGAAAACCATAAAAAAACTAAATGAAGTTTTAAAAGATTTTAACTCTAAAAAAACAGATATCTTAGTAGGCACTCAAATGCTCTCAAAAGGACACGATTATCACTCCATCGGTCTAAGCATCATCATAGGAATCGATGCCATCTTAAATATGCCAGATTTTAGAGCAAGAGAGCGAGCTGTATCTTTAGTGCATCAAATAGCTGGCCGAGCAGGCAGAGCAGGCGAGGGTGAAGTATATATCCAATCTCAAAATTGTGATTTTTTCAAAAGTTTTATGGATGATTATGAAGAATTTCTAAATGACGAGATGAAATATAGAAAAGAGATATATCCGCCTTTCATAAAACTTCTAAAAATCCTAATCTCCCACAAAAACGACGAAAAAGCAAGAGACACACTAGAAGAAGTTCATAAAATCGCATTAAATTTTTCAAAACTAGAAATCGTAGGCTACGGCAAAGCTGGCATAGAAAAAATAGCAAACAAATACAGATACAACCTACTAATAAGATCAACCAACACAAAAGAACTCCTAAAATTTGCCCACACATGCAAAACTCTACATGTAGAGATAGATATAGACCCCCTATCTTTTTCTTAAAAAGGGGTCAGGGTTAAACTTTAAACTTTTTTAAAAAAGTTTAAAGTTTAACCCTGACCCCTTTTGGATAATCTTCCTCTTAATTATATTTTTGTATAATACCTTATGATAAATAGATACAAAACAAAAAAGATTTATGTGGGCGATGTTCCTGTTGGTGGCGATGCTGCTATACCTGTGCAATCTATGACTTATTCAAAGACTAGAGATATTGACGCTACGGTTGAGCAGATAAAAAGGTTGCATTTTGCGGGGTGCGATATCGTTCGTGTGGCGGTTCCTGATTATGAAGATGCTAGGGCTTTGAAGGCTATAAAAGAGCAGATTTCTTTGCCTTTGGTGGCTGATATTCACTTTAATTATCGCTTAGCTTTGATTGCTAGCGAAGTGGTTGACTGTATCCGTATAAATCCTGGAAATATCGGTGAGAAAAGTAGAGTCAAAGAAGTGGTAAAAGCTTGCACGGAACGAAATATCCCTATCAGGATAGGAGTAAACAGTGGCTCGTTAGAGGAGCAATTTGACAATAAATACGGCCCAACTCCAAAAGGCATGGTAGAGTCCGCACTTTATAATATAAAATTTCTCGAAGATTTGGGTTTTACTGATATGAAAATTTCGCTAAAGGCCAGTGATGTGCAAAGAACTGTAGAGGCTTACAGGATGCTAAGGCCACTCGTGGAGTATCCTTTCCATCTTGGTGTCACGGAAGCTGGCACACTGTTTCACTCAACTGTAAAATCCTCGATAGCACTAGGAACGCTTTTGCTCGAAGGCATTGGCGATACTATGAGAGTTTCTATCACAGGGGAGCTTGAAGAAGAGATAAATGTCGCACGAGCCATTTTAAAAGACAGTGGCGTGGCAAAAGGTGGTGTAAATATCATATCGTGTCCCACATGTGGAAGGATTGAAGCAAATCTTGTAAAAGCGGTGGCAGAAGTAGAAGAGAGGACAAAACACATAACTGCACCTTTAAATATATCGGTCATGGGATGCGTGGTAAATGCCATAGGTGAAGCAAAACACGCAGATGTGGCTATTGCATTTGGCAAAGGTCAAGGTTTAGTGATGAGAAAAGGGGAAATCGTAGCAAAGCTGAAAGAAGAATTTTTAGTAGATAGATTTTTGCAAGAAGTGGATATCGCTGTTAAGGAATTGGATTAGATGCAAAATTTGCACAATATAAACATAGAAAGATCAGTCCTAAGCTCTGTTTTTTTTGATCCTTCATCTTTTGAAGATATCGCTGCAATATTAAAACCAAGAGATTTTTATCTTCCAAGTCATAAGTATATTTTCGAGGCGATGCTTGAGTGTGAACAAGAAGATTTGCCGATAGACGAAGAGTTTGTCAAGAAGAAACTAAATCAAGAAAACCGCTTTGATGAAGAGGCGATGCTTGAGATTATCTCCACAAATCCGCTTCCATCAACAAAAGCATACATAGAAGAGATAAGAGAAAAAGCGATAAAAAGAGAGCTTGTCGAATTGACAAGTGAGATAAGAGAAGTAGCTGTTGAGAAAGATTTGCCTTCTGTCGAAGTTGTGGATTTAGTTCAGCAAAAACTTTATCAGATAACCCAAGAAAATGGAGCAAAAGAGTTTCGAGAATCTCCCGAGATGACAAAAGCTACGCTTGAACATATACTTGAGCTTAAAAAAAGAGGAAACCAAGTTGTAGTTGGATTAGATACTGGGTTTGCAAAATTAAATGAATTGACAACTGGTTTTGGAAAAGGAGATTTGGTCATAGTGGCGGCAAGGCCGGCGATGGGAAAAACTGCTCTGTGCCTAAATCTTGCACAAAATGCACTTGATGATAACAAAGGTGTGGCTATATTTTCTCTTGAAATGCCAGCAGAACAGCTTATGCTTAGGATGTTTAGTTCCAAAACTTCTATCGCTTTGCAGAAGATGAGAAGGGGTGATTTGAGTGATGATGAGTGGACTAGGCTTTCAAGTGCGGCTGATACGATGTCGGGAAAGAGTTTTTTTGTTGATGATAATGGAAATGTAGATATCCATAAAATCCGCTCAAAATTAAGAAAATTAAAGACAAATCATCCTGAGATTTCGCTTTGTATTATCGATTATTTGCAGCTCATGAATGGCAGTGGCAATAAAGACAGACACCTAGAAGTTAGTGACATGAGTAGGGGATTGAAGCTTTTAGCAAGAGAGTTAGAGATGCCCATAGTTGCACTTTCTCAGTTAAATCGTGGCTTAGAGAGCAGGGGTGATAAAAGACCGATGTTAAGTGACTTAAGAGAATCAGGTGCCATCGAACAAGATGCCGATATCATACTTTTTGTATATCGTGATGATGTTTATAGAGTGCGAGAAGAGAAAGAGAAAGAGCAAAAAGCAAGGCTCGAGGGTAAAGAGTACAAAAGTAACTTTTTTGAAAAACCAGAAGAGAATGCAGAGATAATCATAGGAAAAAATAGAAATGGACCAATAGGCGTGGCAAATATGGTATTTCAAAAAAATATCACAAAGTTCATAGATGCTAGTGGAGTTCCCGTGGAAGTGATTTATAAAGATGCAGATAGAAAAGAGGCTAATATCTCGATGCCTTCGATTTGATTATGGAGTCATTGCCACTTTTTATCAACAAAAAAGAGATGGTTTTGGCTTCTTTAGTTTTAGCTTTTTTATTTGCTTTTTCTTTGGGTTTTCAATACTTTAAATACAAAAACTTAACTTCGCAACCCTTACATGTAACAAATGCAAAAGTTTTAAATCATTATGAAAAGCACAAGTCAAATGGTAGAGCTTATGATGTTTTTAAGCTAAAAAGTGATGAGGGATACACCTTTTATACTGTTACTTGGAAGAAAAAAGATATACAGATTGGCTCACTCGTAAGTGTAAAATTTAAAACAGATAAAATCTCTTTTTATAAATATCTAAAAAACTTTTTTGCTAGAAATATTTTTATAAAACAAAAAGATAATATAAAAAACGATGGTATTTCAAAAACAGAGAGCTATATAAAAAGCCAACACAAAACGCAAGATTTAAAACAGATATTTTCAGCTCTGTTTTTTGCAACTCATATACAAAAAATCACAAGAGATAAGATTCAAAAGTTAGGAATCTCGCATCTAGTGGCGATTAGTGGCTTTCATCTTGGGATGATAAGTGCGATTTTGTATTTTTTGCTCGGTATTTTTTATAGATTTTTCCAAGATAGGTATTTTCCTTATAGAAATATTAGGGCTGATTTGGCATTTGTTGTGTTTGCCATTTTATTTTATTACATGTATCTTATCGATTTTTATCCATCGTTTTTACGCTCTTTTATGCTTTCCTTATTTGGCTTTTTTCTTTTTAGTAAAAATATCAAAATTATCTCATTTGCTACACTTTTGATAAGTATGAGTTTCGTCTTGGTTCTGTTTCCAAGACTTCTTTTTTCTATCTCTTTTTGGTTTTCGGTAAGTGGTGTATTTTATATATTTTTATTTTTAAAGCATTTTTCAAATTTACCAAAATATTTGATTTTTATACTTTTGAACTTTTGGGTATATATGATGATGTTGCCGATTGTTCATTTTGTGTTTAAAGTTTTTACTCCACTCCAGCTGTTTTCGCCACTGCTTAGTATGGTTTTTGTCGTTTTTTATCCACTTGAATTAGCTTTACATGTAGTGGGCTTTGGAGGAGTATTTGATAAATATTTGCTAGGTTTGCTAAATCTTCAAACAACTTTTTATGCTATAACCACTCCATTTTGGTTTTTAGTATTTTTTATAATAGCTTCAATTTGTAGCATCTTCAACAAGTGGTTGGCCTTGCTCACTCTCCTTCTCTCTACCACCATATTCTTCATTTAACACGCAGTAGAGTTTTATGCCATATAGATAAATTAGCCAAGAAAAATATATCCACAAAAAGAAGAACATCACGGTGCTAAATGAGCCATATATACTCTGATATGTTTTATTGTAAGCTACATAATACACAAAAAGTGTTTTTGAGATATACCAAACAAGAGAAGCTATAAATGAGCTAAAAAGAGCAATCTTTTTATTTGTTGTTGTGTTGGCAGATATAATATACATGATAAAAAACATCAGCCAAATGATAAAATATGGTAAAAATCTATATAAATCTATCGAATCTGTGTATTGACTTTTGGAGAGTATTTCTTGTGCAATTTTTGAAAAATAAAAAGATAGAGCTAAACCCAAGGGCATCAAAGTAAGCATGGTCCAATATGTGCTAAGCGACTCCCAAAGCGTTCTTGTTGGAACTTTGAAGATGGAGCTGACGATTTTTTCATAATCAAAAAAGAACATAATAGAGATATAAAGAACAAATATAAGTCCAACAGCTCCCATGCTTCCAGTATTTGTCATAAATTTGTTGATATACCCACTTATGACATCTTGCTGAGTTGGGATTAAAGAGTTAAATATGAAACCTTGAATCTTTGCATAATACTCTTTAAAACTTGGCATTTTTGTAAAGATACTAAAGCTGATAAGAAGTATCGGAATGAGAGATAAGATAGTGTGAAAACTAAGAGATGAAGCATAGTGTGCTATATCTTTATCTTTTAGTTTTTTTACTATCTTTATAGCTCTTTTTATATCTATCATAATCCCATTTTATTTGGATTGAGTATATTGTTTGGGTCAAATGCCTTTTTGATTGAGCGAAAAAGCTCCATCTCTGCATCACTAAAAGCTAAGTGCATAAAAGGAGCTTTACTAAGTCCGATTCCGTGTTCGCCACTTAGCGTTCCGCCTAGTTTTACGGTTGCTTTAAAAACATCAACTATGGCTTCATGACCGATTTTTACCTGTTCTTCATCACTTCCATCGACCATGACATTTGTATGCACATTGCCGTCCCCTGTATGACCAAAGCAAGGGATTTTTACGCCATATTTTTTAGAAATCTTATCTACTTCATCTAAAAGTGTAGGCAACATACTTCTTGGAACGGTTATGTCCTCATTTAGCTTTTTACTGCCATATATGGTGATGCTTTGACTTGCATTTCTTCTTGCAAACCACAGATTATTTCCTTCTTCTTCGTCTTTTGCTATTTTAAATTCACTGCATCCGTTATTTTTAAAACTATTTTCTATGATAT
>JALUMJ010000097.1 GCA_027040375.1 Campylobacteraceae bacterium | reverse complement strand
CTAAAATCCCCAACTCTTTGCATGATAACAGAGCCTCCGCTTAATTGCATAACCATTTGTCCTAAGATTTTGCCAAATTGCTGCCCACTCACAACTGGCTCGGTTAGTCTGATGGTTTTTAAAAGTGCAAAATTTACCAAACCGTTTGATTTGTTTTCCTTGGATAACGAGTGTCCATTTATAGAGTAGTAACCTTTATACTTTTCCCTGACTATATGCGCACACCCTGAATTTGTGCAAAATGTTCTAACTTTGTTTGGAAATAAAATTTTTGGATCATAATAATCTTCGACTATGGGATAGTGTTCTTCTTTGGTTTCAACTCTTATACCGATATCTACTATATTGTCATTGTATTTAACACCTAGCGTATCTAACTGCTCTTGTAGCCAATCATAATCTGCTCTACCTGGAGCTAATATCAAATGTTCAAATTTTATAGTTTTATCATCACTCAGTATGATTTCTTTTTTATCTTTAGATACTTTTTTTACTTCTGTTTGTAAAGCGACCTCTACATGTAGAGCTTTTAGCTGCTCGATTAAGCCATTGATTAGTTTAGAAGACTTATCTGTCCCCACATGTGCTTGGTCGATGGAGAGTATATCTACACCGATTTTTTTTGCTCTTTTTGTGTATTTTTCTATATTGTATCTTTTTTCTATTTTTGGATTCAGATGTTTTTTTACTTCTTCAAGTAGTTCCTGAGCTTCATCTTCAGACCAATGCTCAAAAGGAAACCCTACTGGAAAAGTGTAGTTTTGCTTGCAGTCATTTCTAAGTCCACCAGAGCTAATTTTCTTTTTTTCTATAAGCAAGACTGAGTACTTTGAATTTTCTGCTATTTTAAAAGCAGCACCTAAGCCAGCTGGACCAGAGCCAACTATAATAACATCATATTTTTGTTTTATATCTGTATTTTTCATGGGCAAAAGTATAGCACAAGTTTTGTTAGCACTATATTTAGCCCATTTGTTGGATGACTCCTAAAACTTTTCCTAGTATATTGACTTCATAAAAGTTTATAGTTTCTCTGTCGTATGATTTGTTTTGAGATATTAATTGCAATTTTCCATCAGCTGTGATATTTAGTTTTTTTACTAGCGTTCCTCCTGGAGTTTGCAGCACAAATATCTCTTTTTTGTCTTTTATAGGTATGGTTTGGCTCCTATCTACGAAGATTATGGAGCCGTCTTTTATGGTGGGTTCCATCGAGTCACCCAAAACATTGATTGCTTCTATGTTTTTTAGATTTTTCCCATGACTTAGGATTTTTGCTAGTTTTTCATCTATAGTTATGATTTCAAAATCTTCATCCTCATTCACAGCTCCCCACCCAGCAGAGGTATTTATCTGCTTAAAATACTTAAGTGTTATCAATTTATCTGTCGTTTGGATTAAAGAGTCAGGAGATTGGTCAAATAGTATGTAATTTATCACTATATTTTCTTTTGCACAAAACTCAATAATAGGCTTCAAGGGCACATTATCGCTTTTTTTAGACCTAGAAAAATGCTCTTTGGAAATATCCAATGCTTTTGCTATATCGCTGTCATAAATCCTCTTATGTTGTTTTTGTTGCATATGAGCTCTAATCTTTTCAATAACGCTGATGAAATCCATACCATACTCCCTATTGTTGATAAATATATCAATTTAGTTAATAATTATATCAAAAAAAGAGGATAATTTCATAAATATTTTGGAGTTTATATGAAAATACACTTGGACTTAGATTGTTTTTTCGCTAGTTGCGAGAGAGTTGCTGATCCCTCCTTGCTTGGAATTCCCATAGCAGTTGGTGGCAGAAGTGATGCAAAGATATTTGAAAAAGGATATAGCCATAGAAAATTATATGATAAAAACAGTGGTGCTTTTGTGCCAAATGTATTTTACTCACATGTGACAAATAAAAAAGAAGATTTTAAAACAATTTTTGTAGAAAAAAATCAAACCAAGGTAAAGATAAGAGGCATTATCACAACCGCATCTTACGAGGCTAGGAAATATGGTTTAAAAACTGGTATGACGATATATGAGGCACTAAAGCTTTGTCCTAGCCTTTTAGTATTGCCACCAAATCATCTTTTGTATCATGAGTTTTCTCACAATCTATATAAATTTTTAAGACTTAAAATTCCTCTTGTTGAACAATATAGTGTAGATGAATTTTTTGGAGATTTAAGAGGATGGATTAGAGATGAAGATTTGTTTGAATTTTGTAAAAATCTAAAACAAGAGATATTTGATGAATTTGGTTTGCCAATCACCATAGGAATAGCAAATTCAAAATGGGCTGCGAAACTTGTAACAAGTAGTGCGAAACCATTTGGAGTGCGAGAAGTTAAGCCACAAGATTGGGATGATTTTATAAAAGATATGCCAATACAAAAATTTCCAGGACTTGCAAAAGGTTATGCAAAAAGATTAAAAAGCAGAGGAATTGAAAAATTAGGAGAGATAAAAGA
>JALUMJ010000096.1 GCA_027040375.1 Campylobacteraceae bacterium | reverse complement strand
TACTCTACTGAGAGTATTTCTGCTTTGTTGTTGATTATCGCCATCGCGTGTTCATAGTGACTTCCACGCAAGCCATCAGTTGAAGTTACTGACCATTTATCGTTTAATATCTTCGCTTCACTCTGTCTTTGGCATATCATGGGCTCCAAACAAAATACCATACCATTTTTAATCTTTGGACCTTGTTTTGGGTTATTGCCTTCAAGATAATTTGGTATTTCTGGCTCTTCATGAGGTTTTCTGCCCAACCCATGTCCACAAAAACTTCTTAGTGGAACAAAACCTCGAGAGTGAATAAAATTTTCCAACTCATAACTTAATTCTTTAAATCTCATGCCAGCTTTTATAAAATCTATGGCGTGATAAAGTGCATCTTTTGAACAGGCAATTAATTCTTCATCTTCTTTGGATATATCACCAACGCCCATCGTGATAGCCGCATCTCCAAACCAACCGTCAAGTTTAGTGCCGATATCAAGTCCTAATATGTCACCCTCTTGCACTTTATAATCAGTTGGAATTCCGTGAATTATCACTTCATTTACAGAGGTACAGACACCAGCGGGGAAACCATATAATCCTTTGAAAGCTGGTGTTGCACCATGAGAGAGTATGAAATCTTCACCCATGGCATTGATCTCTAAAAGAGACATGCCAGGGTGAACTTCTTTTTCTAGATAATTTAGAGTTTTCGCTACAATCTTATTGGCTTTAGACATTTTAATTATGTCTTTTTGCGTTTTAAGAGGAATAGCCACTTTTATAAACCTACTGCACTAAGAGTTTCGTATTTACTCATATACACTTGTGCTTCTATCTTTCTCATAGTATCTAGTGCCACTTGCACAACAATCAATACTGCAGTTCCACCAAAATAGAATGGAACACCCATAAATTTTACTAAAATCCATGGAAGAGTTGATATAAGTCCTAGATAGATAGAACCCCAAAATGTCAATCTACTAGCTACATCATTTAAAAAATCAGCTGTATGAATGCCAGGTCTTACTCCTGGAATAAAACCACCTTGTTTTTTAAGATTTTCTGATATATCTTTTGCATTAAATACAATTGATGCGTAAAAATATGAAAAGAAAATTACAAACACAAATGTTAATCCATTAAATACATAGCTACCTGGACTTAGGAAATCTTTTATACTAAGAACGATAGGATTTGTACTTGCTTGCATCAAAGTTGATGGAAACATCAAAATTGCACTAGCAAAAATTGGAGGAATAACACCACTAAGGTTTACTTTAATTGGTACATAATTCATGATTCTTTTGTGTTGATTTTGCATCATCACTTTTCGAGAATACGATATAGGAACACGGCGTTCACCCATCTCTACATAGATGATTGAGCCAACCGTCACTAGGATAACCACTAAAATTGCTATAACAATCAAGAAGTTTAACTCTCCTGTATTTACTAGATTTATAGTGCCACCAATTGCGTGAGGAATACCTGAGACAATACCAGCGAATATAATCAAACTGATACCATTTCCAATGCCTCTTTGTGTGATTTGTTCACCTATCCACATCAAAAGCATAGTTCCTGTTAGCATTGAAGCTGCAGCTATCGCCATAAATGTAGTCCTGTCAATCATAACAGCACTCTCTCCACCTCTTCCTGTTAAACTTTCAAGTCCCATAGAAACACCGAGTGCTTGGACTATCGTAATAGCGATAGTTGCATAACGGATGATTTGCATGTACTTAGTCATACCATCTCTCTCTTTTTTCATTTTACCAAGAGATGGGAAAGTGGCAGCCAATAGCTCCATAACGATTGAGGCAGTGATGTAAGGCATAATTCCAAGAGAAATTATACTAAGTCTTTTTGCAGCATTTCCACTAAACATATTAAACATGCCAAGTGCATTTGAGCTATTTGAATCAAAAAACTCTTTTACAACATCTAAATTTACACCAGGAACTGGCACATAAGCTAGTATCCTGTATGCAAAGATGAAACCAAGTGTGATTAAGATTTTTTTTGTTAAATCCTTACTCATTTTACTGTCTCCTTATTACTAAGCATTGCCAAGTAAAAATTCATATCACCAAGAACGGAAGCAAAAGCCTCCACAAATATTTTATTTGTATTTTCTATGATGATAAGAATTGTTAAAATTATTTTATTTTTTTCTTGAAACAAAGTTGTTTTACTTATTCATTCCGCTGTAAAGCACATTTTCATCTTTGATTTTTGCTACAAGTTTTTCTACGCCTTCACCAATTAGCTTAACTTTCTTAACAGAATTTGAAATCTTGTGTATAGTTCTTAAACTATCCATTGTGATCTCTTCAAGCGAAGCTACTGATTTAATTTTTCCAATATTTATAACATAAGGTTTAATGATACCAGAGTAAAATCCAACTTTTGGAAGTCTTCTTTGAAGTGGTTGTTGACCACCTTCGAATCCTCTTTTTATACTATAACCTGTACGAGATTTTTGTCCATTTGCACCTCTACTTGCTGTTTTACCCATACCAGATGCTTGGCCACGGCCTTTTCTCTTTGATTTATGAGTAGAATTGCTTGCTGGTGTTAAATTATTTAATGCCATTGCCTATCCTTACTTTTTACTTTTTAACATACTAAGAGCTTTAAGAGTAGCTCTTACAACATTTGAAGGATTATTTGAACCTAGTGATTTAGTCAAAATGTCTTTAATTCCAGCTAATTCAACAACAGGACGAGTTGCACCACCTGCGATGATACCAGTTCCTTCGCTCGCTGGTTTAAGCAAAATTCTACTTGCGTTAAATTTAACTTCTACATCGTGCGCTATAGTTGAGCCTTTAACATTTACTTCCATTATATTTTTGAAAGCATCATCAACAGATTTTTTAATCGCATTTGGAACTTCTTTGGCTTTACCAAATCCGTATCCTACAAGTCCTTTTTTATTGCCAACTACTACCAAAGCAGTAAATCTAAATCTTCTACCACCCTTGACAACTTTTGTTACACGGCCAATGTTTACGATAACTTCTTCAAATTCTTCTCTATTATATTTTTCCATTATATCGTCCTTTAATTACAGTGTAATACCGTTAGCTCTAAGGCCATCGGCAAAAGCAGCCACAACACCATGATAGAGGTAACCATTTCTGTCAAACAAAACTTTTTCTAATGATTTAGATTTAAGAGTTTGCGCAAATACTTTTGCGAGTTCGCCAGCTCCTGTTTTATTTGCTTTAAGTCCTAGTTTGTTGCCATCCACGCTAGCTAGCGTAACACCATTTACATCATCAATTGCTTGTGCATAAATAGCTCTATTTGATTTAAAAATAGATACTCTAACCAATTCGCTTGTGCCAGAAATTTTAGCTCTTACTCTTCTCTTACGCTTAATTCTTAAATTAACTTTGCGTTTTAAAATATTTTTTCTCATTTTAACCTCTATTTCTTAGCTGTTTTTCCGGCTTTGCGGATAATAACTTCATCAGAATACTTAACACCTTTGCCTTTATATGGCTCAGGTGGTCTAAATGCTCTAATTTCAGCTGCAACTTGACCAACGACTTGCTTATCTGTTCCTTTGATAGAAACAACATTCTTTTCAACACTAATTTGAATCTCTTTTGGAAATTCATAATTAACAGGATGAGAAAAACCAAGCAATAGTTCAAGAGTACTGCCTTTTACAGCAGCTCTATAACCAACACCATTTATCTCTAGCTTTTTTTCATAACCATCAGTTAAACCAATGATTATATTTTGACTAAGAGACCTGTAAGTTCCCCAAAATGCACGATCTTTTCTATCGTCACTTTTAGAAGCAAAAATGATATTTCCATTTTCGATCTTTACGCCAACATTATCTTTAGTATCCAAAGTTTTTTGAACACTGCCTTTTTTAAATTCCAACACAGTACCATTGATTTTCACTTCAACTCCACTAGGGATAGCTACTGGTTGTTTTCCAATACGAGACATTTTTTTCCTTTTACTTGTCTACGATAAGTTACACTTCATATGGATATCGAATACCATAAAAAGAAAATTTCTTACCAAATGCTACAAAGAAGCTCGCCACCAAGCCCAGCTTTGTGTGCATCTTCGTTGCTTAAAACACCTTTTGATGTGCTTACTACTATAGTGCCATAACCGTTTTTAAAGCGTTTTATATCATCTTTACCTTTATATACTCTTCTTCCTGGTTTTGATATTTTTTTCACTTCAGTTATAACACTTTTACCGTTATTATCGTACTTGATTACAACTTTGATAAACTTTTTATTGCCATCAGCTTTCACATTAAAACTTTCTATATAGCCTTTTTCTTGGAATACTACCAAAACTGCTTCTACTAGTTTAGAATGCATAAGTGTTGTAACATCTAGTTTTCTCATAGCTGCATTTCTTATTCTTGTTATAGAATCTGATACAAGATCATTAATCATTATATTTCCTTACCAACTTGCTTTTTTAAGTCCGGGAATCAGACCTTCATTTGCCATTTTTCTTAGACAAATTCTACATATACCAAAATCTTTATAAACAGAATGAGGACGACCACAAATTTGACATCTAGTGTATGCTCTTGTGCTAAATTTGGCTTTTCTTTTAGCCTTAGCTATCATTGATTTTTTTGCCATCTTAACGACCCTTTGCGAATGGTAGTCCGACTAATTCAAGAAGCTTAAATGCTTGCTTGTCATCACCGGCTGTTGTTACAATTGTTATATTCATTCCGTGAGTTTTAAGTATGTCATCATACTCAACTTCAGGGAACATTAATTGCTCATCTAAACCAAAATTATAGTTTGCTCTACCGTCAAATCCATTTATTGGAAGACCTCGGAAATCCTTTACACGAGGAAGTGCAACAGCGATTAATTTGTCTAAAAATGCATACATTCTCTCATCTCTAAGTGTAACTTTAACACCTACAGGATAACCTTCTCTAACTTTAAAACCAGCAACTGATTTTTTAGCAACTGTAACCACTGCTTTTTGCCCAGCTATCAATGAAATAGTATCAGCCATATTTTGAATGATCTTATTATCACTTCCATCAGCTCCAGCACCAACACTTATAACAATTTTTTCAATTTGTGGTATAAGCATAGGGTTTTTGATATCAAATTCTTTTACTAAAGCATCTTTTATTTCTGCTCTGTATCTTTCTTTTAATCTGTTCATTATTCACCCTCAACTTTTGCTACATTTGATATGTGAATTGGCATCTCTTTGTTTGCAAAGCCACCTTTTGGATTATTATCATCAGGCTTAACTGCTTTTTTAACAATTTTACAACCCTCAACGATTACTTTAGAGCTTTTAGGGAAAACTTTAGTAACCTTTGCGATTTTACCTTTATCATCACCGGCGATAACTTTTACTTCATCACCTTTTTTTATCTTAAGCTTTATAGCCATTATAGTACCTCCGGAGCAAGTGATACAATCTTCATAAAGTTTGCATATCTTACTTCTCTTCCAACAGGACCAAAAATTCTTGTTCCTAATGGTTCATTTTTACCATCAAGTATAACAGCAGCATTTTCATCAAATCTGATAAGTGATCCATTTTCTCTTTGAATCTCTTTTTTAGTTCTAACGATAACAGCTTTTACAACTTGACCTTTTTTTACTTTAGCAGTAGGGATTGCTTTTTTAACTGAAGCTACGATAATATCTCCAATTGTTGCATATCTTCTCTTACTACCACCAAGCACCTTTATACACATTATCTCTTTTGCACCAGTATTGTCTGCAATTGCAAGTCTAGTAAATCCTTGAATCATTACTCAACTCCCACTCTAACAATTTCTTTCAATCTAAAAGATTTTCTTTTAGATAATGGTCTGCATTCGATTGCGATTATTTCATCGCCTGCTTTTGTTTGATTACTTTCGTCGTGTACAAGATATTTTTTGAATCGTTTAACGAACTTGCGATATCGCGGGTGCATTACTCTTCTTTCAACTAAAATAGTAGCTGTTTTTTCACCAGCTTTTTGTACAACTACGCCTTGTATCTCTCTTTTTAAAGCCATTACTTACCCCTAATTACTTATTTTGAGCGGAAATAGCCGTACTAATACGCGCGATATCTCTTCTAACTTCTCTTAATTCATTTGGATTAGTTAGTTGCATTGTTTTTAACTTTTGTTTTACACTAAACAAAAGAACCTTTTTTTCTTTTAATAATTCTAAAAGCTCAGAAGCGCTTTTTTCTTGCAAATCAATATACTTCATTTTCGCTCTCTTTGGTTATAATCTTTGTTTTAAATGGAAGTTTATGCATAGCCAATGTTAGTGCTTCTCTAGCCAACTTTTCGCTTACTCCTGCCATTTCATATACGATACGACCTGGCTTAATATTCATAACCCATCTATCAACTGCACCCTTACCTTTACCCATTCTAGTCTCTAGAGGTTTTGCAGTTAAAGGTTTATCAGGAAAAACACGAATCCATGTTTTACCTTCTCTGTTGATTTTTCTAGTCATCGCAATTCTAGCTGCTTCGATTTGTCTAGAATCAATTCTGCCAGCTTCAACAGCCTTAAGACCAATTTCACCAAAAGCTATAGAGTTCCCTCTAAAAGACTTTCCGCGATTTCGACCTTTCATTTGTTTTTTATATTTTGTTCTTTTAGGCATTAACATTAGTTTTTACCTCTTCTTCTTGGTCTTCTGTTTTCTCTTGGCTCTGCTTTTTCAGCTGGAACGCCTTTACTTAAAACTTCACCTTTAAATATCCATACTTTTACGCCAATGATTCCATAAGTTGTATGAGCTTCAGCGAAACCATAATCAATCTTAGCTCTTAGCGTATGAAGAGGAACTCTTCCTTCAAGATACCACTCAGTTCTTGCCATTTCAGCACCGCCAAGTCTTCCAGCAACTTGTATCTTGATACCTTTTGCACCAGATTTTTGTGCGCCTTGCATAACTTTTTTCATCGCTCGTCTAAAAGCAACTCGTCTTTCTAGTTGCATTGCAACATTTTCAGCTGCTAGTTGAGCACAAGCTTGTGCTTTTCTCTCTTCTTTTATATTGACATTTACATCTTTACCGATAAGTTTATTAAGTTTAACTCTTAACTTTTCAATATCAGAACCTTTTTTACCAATAATAATACCAGGACGAGCAGCTACAACTGTAACTCTCAGCTTCTTAGCAGTTCTCTCGATGATAATCTGACTAACACCAGCATAATATAGTTCTTTCTTTAAAAAAGTTCTAATCTTATAATCTTCGCCGATATTTTCCGCCATATTTGTTCCTGGAAACCATCTTGAATCCCAATTTCTATTGATTCCAAGTCTTAAACCAATTGGATTTACTTTTTGACCCATCTTAGTCTTCCTTCTTTGTAGCTTCGCTAACTTCTACCATGATGTGTGAAGTAGGTTTTCTAATACCACTAGCACTACCTCTGGCTCTTGGTCGAAATCTTTTAAGTACAGGGCCACCGTCAACACGACAAGAAGTTACTATTACTTCTTCTGGCTCAAAACCACCATTTGCTACAGCTGAAGCGATTACTTTAGATATAACATGTGCCGCTTTATTTGGTGTAAATTCCAATCTAGCAAGGGCAACTTCTGCATTCATACCTTGTACTTCGCGCGCTATTAGTCTCGCTTTTGTAGGAGATAATCTTATAAATTTTAATATTGCTTTACTCATAATACCCTACTTACCAATTTTCTTTTGAACAGAGCCCTTGTGACCCTTAAATGTTCTTGTAGGAGAAAATTCACCCAATTTATATCCAACATGATTCTCAGTTATATATACAGGAACAAAATTTCTTCCATTATGCACATTGAATGTTAATCCGATCATATCAGGAGTAATAGTACTTCTTCTTGACCAAGTTTTTATTGGCTTGTTAGATTTTTCAGCTTTTGCTACATCTACTTTTTTAACCAAATGAGAATCTACGAAAGGACCTTTTTTTAGACTTCTTGCCATCTATCTTCCTTTTCTTCTAGAGATAATCAACTTATCACTAGCTTTTTTTCTACGAGTTTTAGCACCCTTAGTTGGTTTACCCCAAGGAGTAACTGGGTGACGACCTGAGTTTGTCTTACCTTCACCACCACCATGTGGGTGATCAACTGGGTTCATCGCACTACCTCTAGTTTGAGGACGAATTCCTCTATGACGACTACGACCAGCTTTACCGATAACAACATTTGCCCAATCTTCACATCCAACTGTTCCGATAGTTGCCATACATTCGCCAAGAACTTGTCTCATCTCACCACTTGGAAGTCTAAGAACTACATATTTCTCTTCTTTACCCATAAGTTGAGCATATCCACCAGCACTTCTTGCTATTTGAGCACCATGACCTGGTTTCATCTCAATGTTATGAATAATAGTACCAACTGGGATATTTTTCATTTTCATGGCATTACCAGGTTTGATATCAAGTCCAGCCTCAGCAGCTTGAACTTTATCTCCAACACTCAAACCAGATGGTTGAATAATATAATTCTTTTCACCATCTATATAAGTTACCAATGCGATTCTACAGTTTCTATTTGGATCATACTCTATAGCACTAACAGTACCTTCGATGTCAAATTTTCTTCTTTTAAAATCTATGATTCTATATTGATGCTTTGCACCACCTTGCTTATGACGAGATGTGATTCTACCATTGTTATTTCTACCAGCAGTTACTGGAAGTTTTTTAAGCAATGATGGAACACTCGCTTTAGCTGTAATATCGCCCGAATCCAAGCCTGTAACATATCTACGACTCGGAGTGTATGGTTTATATGATTTTATTGCCATATTACGCCTCCAAATTCTCTAGTTTAGCACCTTCTGGTAGCTGAACATAGAATTTTTTTGAATCACTTCTTTTACCAGCAATTCCCTTAAATTTTTTCACTTTTCCCAAAACTCTCATAGAGTTAATCTTGAGTGGAGTAAAACCAAAGTATTCTCTTAAAACTTCTTTAAGACGGTTTTTTGTCATTCTTGTTGATGTTTGAATGACAACAGTCCCGTTTTCTTGAAGGCTTAAGCTCTTTTCAGTATAAAGGATTGCTTTTATATCAGTTATATCTGCCATAATTAGCCCTCTTTTGTTAAAGTTTCTAGTATTGATTTTTCAATCACTACTGTATAGTATGCTGTTGTTAAATATGCATTTAACTCGTTTGCTTCTATAAGATAGCAATTTTTAAGATTTCTAAACGCTAAGAATGTTTTTTCATCTACTAATTCTTTTACTATCAATGCATCTCTAGCACCTAAAGTCTTTATTAGTGCAGCTGCCTCTTTTGCTTTACCTGATTCTATAGTGATAGAATCAACAACAAAAAGAGAATTTGCTTGTGCTTTTTCATTTAAAGCATATCGCAAAGCTAGCTTTTTTTGTTTTTTATTAACTTTTTGGTTGTAATTTCTATTTGACTTTGGTCCAAATGCAACACCACCGCCTACCCAAACTGGACTTCTAGTAGAACCAGCACGAGCGCCACCTTTACCTTTTTGAGCCCATGGTTTTTTACCACCACCACTCACATCTGCTCTAGTTTTTGAATGCGCTGTGTTTGAACGAATACTTGCTAGATAAGATTTTACATATAGGTATAGGTTGTGTGAGTTTATATTTTCATAATTTTCTGGAAGTGTTAACTCTCCAGAATTTTCAAATTTTTCATTTAGTACTATTGCACTACTCATTTAACTATCCTCACTCTTCCAAGTGCTCCATTTGCGCCTGGGATTGGACCCTTAACAGCTAAGATGCCATTTTGTGCGTCAAAAGAAACTACTTCATTTTTAACTGTTGTTTTTGCATTACCATAGTGTCCTGGCATTTTTCTACCTTTTTGAACACGACCTGGCCATTCTGCATTACCAATTGAACCTGTAGATCTGTGAAAACGACTACCGTGACCACCAGGACCACCTGCAAAATTATGTCTTTTCATAACACCGGCAAAACCTCTACCTTTAGAAACAAAAGTTGATTTTACAACTTTAACTTCACCTAAAGATGTTGTATCTAAATCACCTATTTCGTCGCTAGCAACATCTATTGTTACAAAACGGTTAAATTGTGCGCTTAAGTTATATTTCTTTTGCTTTCCAGCAATTGATCTATTTAACTTTTTTCCGCTAGCATAAGCTACTGTAGCTCTATTGTTAGCATCTACTTCACAAACTTTAGTTTCGAGTACTCTAAGTAATGTTACGGGTATGCTAGGAACTGCGATAGTTCTGCTCATTCCGATTTTTTCTACTATATATTCCATCATTACTCCCCTATTTACCCATAGCTCTTACTTCGACATTCACCTCTGGTGCAAGGTCAAGCTTCATCAATGAATCAACAGTATCAGTTGTTGCTGAAACTATATCAATCATACGAGAGTGAATTCTTATCTCAAATTGCTCTCTTGCATCTTTATTTACATGTGGTGATTTAAGCACTGTATAGCGCTTTATCTTTGTTGGCATAGGAATTGGGCCTTTTATCTCAGCTCCAGTTCGCTTAACAGCTTCTACTATAGCTGCAACAGATCTGTCTAAAACTCTATGGTCATGTGCCTTGAGTTTAAGTCGTATTTTTTCCATAATTACCCCTAAAAAAGAACTTGTCACCTCCTACGATGACTTATAAGGAACCGTGATTTTACATAAAATTTGATTAAAAGTCAATGAATTAGGGGTTTTTAATCAAAATAGATTGATTTTATTTCCTTTTAATAAGGAAAACTATATAATTTTTTATGAATTTATTAGAGACATTACATGAAATTAGAGTTAAAAATTTATATTTTTATGACAGAAAAACCAAAATAAAATACAAAAAGATGCTCATCCTCGGACCAAGAAAAAGTGGAAAAACTCATTTATTGGTTGATTATTTGCAAAAATTTGATGTTTTAGACTACCTTTATATTGATTTTAATGACCAAAGAATTGATACGACTGAATTAAGCCATCAAAAATTAAATGATTTTATCAAAAAAAATCATATCAAAATCTTAGCTTTAGATAATTTTGATTTTTCATTTCAAATCCCTACATGTGAAGAGATAGTCATAACAACAGATGACAAATCAGTTGAATTAGAAGATTACTATACCACTCATCTGTATCCTTTAGATTTTGAGGAGTTTATCGCATTTGATAAAAAGCATTTTAATGCGGAGCAGCTTTTTAATCTCTTCTCAAACAAAGGTGGTTTGCCCCAAATCGTAGTTTTTAATGAAGAAAACTATTATGCAAAGCTACAAAACTTGGCACGAGATATCTTTGAGAGCAAAAATGAATTTTATATATTTAAGAAATTTTGCGAAATGCAAAGCACAAAAATTTCTCTTTTTCAAATCTTTAACCAATTAAAAACAAAAATTAAGATATCTAAAGACTCTTTTTATAGTATAAGTCAAAGTTTGCAAAATAGAGAGCTAATTTTTTTGTTAAAAAAATACAAACAAGAAAAATCAGCTAAAAAAGTCTATATTTTTGATTTTGCTATCAAAAATGGTTTGACTTTAAAAAAAGATTTTCTCAAAAGATTTGAAAATATGGTCTTTTTAGAATTATATAAAAAAGAGAAAAATCTGTACTACAGTGACTATATTGATTTTTATATCAAAGATAAAGAAGAAGGAATAATTTGCTCATTATTTACCCCTCTTGTTGCACTAGAGAAGAAAATGCTAAAGGCAAAAAATTCATTAAAAACTATGGATATAAAAAAAGTCTTCATCATTACTTTGGGAAATGAAGGAAATTTCGTGCAAAATGATATAAATTTTACCCTAATCCCATTTTGGGATTGGACTCTTGGAGAGTGAATGAGCTTTCTATTTGGTTCGTTTGCTAGAGATAAAACATTTAAGCCTCACTTCAAAAGGATATTGGCTATGTTTAAAAGCAATAGAGATTTATGGTGTCATTTGCCATCTTTAAAATCAATTTAAAATTTTAGCAATTTAATATTATTTTTTACCTTTTAAACCTTTCAGATAATCAACTAACTTATCCATTTGTGTTGTTGGGGTATCAGTGTCATTTCTTTTAGCGGTTTCATTTGCTCTTTTTGCATTTGCTACAGCCATCTCATGCCCAGTTTTTATGATATGTGGCATAATAGTCTTATCCCTCTTTTTATAGTTTTTAATGTATACTTTCAAGTTATTCTTGATTAAATCCATGCAAGGGCTATCTCCGCTTGTGCCAAATAGTTTTGTCGTATAGTCAAAATGCAACAATATCCAAAATTCAAAGCATGGATTTGATACTATGGCGTGAAGCTTTGTATTTTTCTTTCTGTGTCCATGTATTTGTGCTATTGCTGTATCAAAATCAGCATGTCTATCCCTATCTATCACACAAAATACATAATCATATGGATCTTTAAAACTCTCTTTTATCAACTCTTTAGTATATTTCACTACACTTGTTGGGCTTGAATCACAATTTGGATCTATTTTAATATTTGTTTGAGATAACTTTAGATGATTTCTCAATGCTATTAAGTAATGAGGCTCTGTTTTTTCTCCCTCGCAAACTATAAGCACTTTGTCATAAGATTCCCTACTATCTTTAGCTCTTTGAAGCTGTTTTATTTTTGTAGCTTGACGCATAGAAAAAAGATTATCTTTACCCATAAGTTATTTCCCCATAGCCATACTTATATCTTGAAAAAATGGTAGTGCCCCATATCTTCCAGATAAGTATCCTTTTTCAAGGTCTTCAACCCCTTTTCTAGGGCTAAAGTCAGTTAGTGGATACAATTTAGTAGCTCTATTTTGTTTTTCACAAAACCAAATCTGATCTCTTCTAAAAGTATCTTGATTTAGCACTGATGTCTCATGCGTTGTAAAAATCAACTGCGCATCTGATTTATTCATATCTTTATTATGGAACATTTCAATCAAAAACTTCACCATTAAGGGATGAAAATTGTCGTTAATTTCATCGATAAGAAGTACATTCCCTTTTTCTAATGAATCAATCCAAGGACCGATAAAAGAAAACAATTTTTGTGTACCATCTGACTCATCATTAAAATCAAGAGCTACTTTTTTCCCATAATTATCTAAATGGTAAAACTTTGCTCCTTTGATAAGTTCTTTACCCTTTAAATCTTGTGCAATTTTTTCTTTTAGTTCAATAGGCATATCATCGGGAAGATTTGAAAGATCAAATTCACCAACTTCAATTTCAATATCTTCGATATCCATATCAGCAGTTTTAAGAAATCTTAGAATATTTTTTTTATATTTCTCGTCTAAACATTTACTCATTGTAAAAGATGGATCCCATCCATCAACACTAGCAATCTTTAATTTATTCGTAAACCAATCAAATACAGGTTGCAACTGTTCGCTATTTAACTGAACTGCTGTGGATAAAAATAGTGCATTACTTCTTGTGGATTCTTTCCATAATTTTTTTTTGCCAGTTAGTTTATCCCCAAATTGCCACTTATACTCTTTTGTTTCTTCATCGTATGCTCTAGCAAACCAGTTTTGAGATCTTCCTTTTGGATATGCAATAAGCCACTCTTCCGTAATTCTCTCTTTAGTTGTTGCGAAACCATATTGATACATAACTCCCTCATAAATAAAGTTAATCTCAAATTCAGTAGGCTCATTCACCTCTTTATCAAATAAAAATGTTTTCACAGGAAGCTCATCACCTCGTTGGTATTTTGTTGCACTATCACGAACTATTTTTTTCATAGTATCAAGTGCTTTTAAAATGTTTGATTTACCAGCAGCATTGGCTCCATAGATAGCTGCTGTTTTTACCAAAGATAAATTTTTTGAAGCTGTAGATAAAAAAGTATGCGTATCAGTAAACTCTTTTTGTGAAGAAGCTACCATGCTTAAAAGCTGTTCCTCTTTAATTGAACGGAAATTTTTTACCTTAAAATTAACTAACATAAGTGTCCTTTCTTGTTTTAAGGCTTAATTTTAGCATTTTTTTGCAAAAAAATCAATAAAAACATATTTAATATCTATTTTAATAAATTTTAGACACTAGCATTCAATGCTTTTTTCAAATTCTTTATTGAGCCAACTTTATTTTACCGCCCTTAACCTCTTTTTTACTGAATTTTAATTGCACTTGCTTTTTGAATTAACAATACAAAGCAATTGTTAATGCCTAAAGCAGTATAATTTTTGGGGTTAATACAATAAACGGCTAGGGAGAATATTAAATGTTATGCGGTATAGATGAAGCTGGGCGTGGGTGCATTGCTGGTCCTCTTGTGGTGGCTGGGGTTGTTTTGGAAACTGCGATTGATGGCTTGGCTGATTCAAAAATTTTGAGTGAAAAAAAGAGAAATCTCCTTTTTGATATCATCAAAAAAAGAGCTAGATACAAGATAGTGTTTTGCGACAATATAATGGTTGATGAAAAAGGTCTTAGCTACTGTTTGGGATATGCGATTAGTGAGATAAAAAAGCACTTTAGTGGTTGTGAAATCTTGATGGACGGCAATAGCTCATTTGGAGTTGAGGGCATAGAGACGATGGTAAAAGCAGACGCAAAAGTAGCAGAAGTAAGTGCTGCTAGTATCCTAGCCAAAGTCAGCAGAGATTCTTACATGTACGATATATGTGAAAAATTTCCCAACTACTCCTTTGCTAAACACAAAGGCTACGGAACAGCTCTACATGTAGAGGAGATAAAAAAGTTTGGTTACTCAAGCATTCACAGAAAAAGCTTCAAGATAAAGAGTTTGAGAGAGCCTAGTCTGTTTTAATGATATAATTAGTTTAAAAGGAGTTGAAGTGGAAATTATAACTTGGGTTTTTATCATCACATCGACTGTACTTATCTTGACTCCTGGTCAAGATATGATTTTGGTTATGTCGCGCTCTATCGCACAAGGACCAAAGGCTGGAATTGTAACTGCATTTGGTGTAAGTATCGGATTATTGGGGCACACACTATTGGCTACATTGGGGTTGGGTGCTCTACTATTAGCGTCTGAATCTCTGTTTAATATCGTCAAATTTATAGGTGCAGGATACCTCATCTATATAGGTTATCAACTTTTTACAAGTAAAAATCATGCTCTTGACATGACAAATCTACCAACTATATCTTACAAGAGAATGTTTATGCAAGGTTTGATTTCAAACATAACAAACCCAAAAGTCGCTATATTTTATTTTTCTTATTTACCGCAGTTTGTGATACCAAATGGCGAAAATCAAGCCACACAGCTTCTCATACTCGGTTGCACATTTGCTACGATAACATTTCTCATCAAAGGTCCGATAGGATTTATATCTGGGCTTCTATCTTTTTGGATAAAAACGAGACCCATGGTTTTGCAATATATTCACAAAACCAGCGGAGTAATCTTGATAGGTCTAGGATTGAGGCTTGCTTTAGAAAAGAGAGCTTAATGATTGAAGAGTTTATCTACGGAACAACTCTACATGTAGGCAAGATTAAAAAGTTTAGCTCAGCCTACTTTGTTTTAGAGAACTTGTGGTAAAATGCGTTAAGAGGAAAACTTATGGATAAAATAAGAGATTTTTTTGTGTATATCATTTTTGGAGACAAAAAAATAAAATTTTTTGATCATGTAAAAAATATTTTCAAAGAAGATAGATTTTTTATAAGCATCCACATAGATTATTTATCGATTTTGTATTTTCTAGGAAGATGGCTTCCTTTTGCTATCGCTGTTGGCATCACAACTGGTGTGGTCGCCTCTCTTATGGATATCGCCGTTGTTTTTATAAATGGCTACCTTTCAACAAATATCATCTTTCTTTTTGTGTTTCCGCTGATAGTTGCAATCATCACTGGACAAATTATAAAAAACAATCCCGAAGTTGGAGGTCCTGGTATCGGATTTTCAATTTTACATTTACAAAACAAAAGATACTTAAAAGTCAAATCAATCGTTTTAAAACTATTTATCTCTATTCTTACGCTCTCAGGAGGATTTATAGCTGGCCGTGAAGGACCATCTTTTTTTCTTGGAGTCGGCATAGGAGAATGGATAGGAAAATCTTATGGTTTTGGTAAAAAATTTAAAGATACACTAGGACTTATAGGAGGGGGTGCCTTTACAGGTGCTCTTTTAAAAGCACCTCTTGGGAGTTCGATTTTTGCGATGGAGCTTAAAAATATGTATGATTTTAATTATCGTCCATTTGCACCTATGATTGTGGCATCTATAGTGAGTTACTTAACTTTTACTTTTTTCAGAGGAAACCATGCTTTTATCCAACTCTCTAGCAAGCCTATCTGGACACTTCCTAGCATACCATATATCATCGGCATGGGGCTGTTTATCTCTTTTGTGCTGTATGTTTACACTGTAGTTTTTCACTTTAGCACAAAAATTTCTGGCATCATACACGCAAATAGAAAACCAGTCGTCGGCACTATACTTGCGATTCCTGTCATGATTGGCTTATACATGGTATTTAATGACATAGATATACTTTCAGCTCCTGTCAATATGCGGATTTTGTCAAAGATGGCTCAATTCTCTTATCCTATCTATGTCGATGCTACTATAATCGTATGCACCATCATAATCACGAGCTTAACTCAAGGATTTGGGATTCCAGGTGGTTTGATTTTACCAGTTTTGATTATAGGAGCGGCCTCGGGCAATATATTTGGACATATTTTCCCTAGCCAATTAGTCATGTTTACACTAGCGGGTATGGGAGCAGCACTTTCAGCAGCTGCAAAAACCCCTCTTGCTGCGATTGTTATGATAACAGAGATGAGTCATGACGATGTGGTAATCCCCATGACTGCAGCTGTGATTACTAGCTATCTAACTAGTTTTGGATACAACTTGTATCTTGGACAAGAGACAAAATTTATAAATAAATTAAAAAACTTTAATTCTTAGCAGGAAACCTCACTACCACCATACCACAGTAGCTTTTCTTTTTATATATCTCTATCCTAAATTGACTCTTTTGATAATCCATCGAATAGTATTTGTTTATATCTTTTTTGTGTATTTTTATCGCATTTTCATTAGATACATTTCGCTTTGAAAAGCCTATAACATTTATACGGTATTTTGAGTTTGCTCTTGTTGAAAAGTTATCTTTTACATTTACTATCGAAGCTATCTTTGCATTATATTTTTTACCGTCGATTCGCATAGGTAACTCTTCAATACATTTTTCTTGTTTTTTATAATCAGGGGATAAAGAACTAAGTAAAATATTGCCAACCATTATGTCAAAATGCCCTCTTCTTTTTACCAGCGCCAACAGTGGGTCTTTGCCTTTTATTTGATTTTTTCTTTTTTTTAGGGGGAAATATTTTAACGATCTTCTGATATGGTTTAAACTTACGATTGTATTGTTGTTGATAGTCGCAGTCCCATAGTCGGCTATAACTTTTTTTACAGATTGTGGGGTTAGTTTAAAATCTCTTGTGTATTCAATCCCCATCTGCTTCATAAATCCCTCAATAGCTCGAAGCTGATAAAATACCTTTTGATACAGTAGCTTTATGTTTTTACTAGTTTCTATAGCAAATGCTGGTTTATTTTGATTTATCGCAAAGTATGTCAGAGATAAACGCATCGCCTTGTCTTTCAACCTTGTCTGAGTATCTTTGACATGAAACAGATGATATTTTTTGACTAGATGACCGTTAAGTTGATTTGCTACTTTACTTGCAAGTCCTCTAAGATTTCCAAATTTCTTACTTTTGACACTATCTTGGTCGATTATGCAAGCTTGTCCCCACGCTTGAGGGTTGAAAGTTTTATTTTCCCAAGCTTCTCGATAAAATCCATGTCCATCGTGAAGATTTAATATCAAATCAACTTTTGGATTTATGATTATCTTTTTAATATCTCTTACTATTTTAAAATCTTTATCATTTTTTTTGATATAGGCAAATTTTCGGTTCATATCGCCATATAAACCTCTACTATTTGTCACATCGCTATCAAAATTCAGATTTGGAATAACCCAAAGAGAACCTTTTGTTATCTTATAATGAGTCACCAAAACAGATGGAGCAAAATATGCCCCTGGTTCGTTCCCATGGATACCACCAATCACAAGTAAACGATTGCCAAAAGTGCTTCCGTCTTTTTTATAAAGTGAAAAGTGCCTTATAGCTCCAAAAGATGAACTAAAAAGCAAAAATAAAATCATAAATATTCTACTCATTTTGGTGTTCCTGATGTTGATTTTAGTCAGCATTATATCAAAAAATGCTTAATCTCTAAACAAAAAGTTGATAAATAACAGCAAGGTTATCCATACTTTAAACAAAAAACAGATAAAATTTTCTTACATGTAAAAGGAGAATTATGCATATCGTTTTAGCAACTAACAATAACGGCAAGATAAAAGAATTTAAATCATATATGGATAAAGATATAGTCCAACCCTTTAGCGAAGTTCTTGAGCCTTTTGAAATCATAGAAGATGGTGATAGCTTTAAAAAAAATGCTTTGATAAAAGCAAAAGCTGTATATGAAAAACTTGAGAATAAAGACATAGTTGTGATAGCAGATGATAGCGGTATCAGCGTAAATGCCTTTGGTGGAAAACCAGGAATATACAGTGCAAGATATGCAGGAATTAACGCCTCAAGCGAGCAAAATCTTGATAAACTCATAAAAAACTTAAAAGATAATAATCTAAATTTCACTCCCGCTTTTTACACGGCGGCCATAGCTATCGTTTGCAAAAAAGGTGAATTTTGTGTGCACGGCTGGATGTATGGAAATGTGATAGATGAAAAAAGAGGAACAAAAGGCTTTGGTTATGACCCGATATTTATCCCAAAAGGATACGATAAAACACTAGGTGAGCTAGGCGATATCATAAAAAAAGAGCTTTCACACCGCTCAAAAGCCTTAGAATTAGCAAAAATCATTTTAAATAGCATATAGGGGTCAGGGTTAAACTTTAAACTTTTTAAAAAGTTTAAAGTTTAACCCTGACCCCTTTTTAGGAGGAAATATGGCAAAAGTATTGATTGTTGGAGCTGGTGGAGTTAGTCGGGTTGCTACTAAAAAGTGTGCCATGAATAGTGAAATTTTTAGTGAGATAACACTAGCTAGCAGGACGAAATCCAAATGCGACAAAATAGCAAAAGAGATAAAAGATACTCTACATGTAGAGATAAAAACTTTTAGAGTTGATGCGGATCATGTGGATGAACTTGTCACTTTGATTGAAAAGGTGAAGCCTGATTTGGTGATGAATATCGCTTTGCCTTATCAAGATTTGACTATCATGGATGCTTGCATAAAAGCTAAAGTTAGTTATCTTGATACTGCAAATTACGAGCATCCTGATTTGGCAAAATTTGAGTACAAAGAACAATGGGTGAGAGATGAAGAGTTTAAAAACTCTGGCATAATGGCACTTTTGGGGAGCGGTTTTGACCCTGGAGTTACAAATGTTTTTTGTGCCTATGCACAGCAATACCTTTTTGATGAGATTCATTATATAGATATACTTGATTGCAACGCGGGAGACCACGGATATGCGTTTGCCACAAACTTTAATCCAGAAATCAACTTGCGTGAAGTGAGTGCAAATGGAAGGTATTGGCAAGAAGGACTATGGTATGAGACTAGACCCATGGAAATCATGATGAGATGGGATTATCCAGAAGTTGGCATTAAAGATAGTTATCTTTTGTATCACGAAGAGATGGAATCGCTCTGTAAAAATATAAAAGGCTTAAAAAGGATACGCTTTTTTATGACTTTTGGGCAAAGTTATCTAACTCACATGAAATGCCTTGAAAATGTAGGTATGCTAAGAATCGATGAAGTAGAGGTAAACGGTGTGAAAGTGGTTCCGATGGAGCTTTTAGCAAAACTATTGCCAGACCCAGCAAGCTTAGGAGTTAGGACTGTTGGCTTGACAAATATAGGCTGTGTGGTAGAAGGCATAAAAGAGGGAAAAAGAAAAAAAGTTTATATCTACAACACTTGCGACCATCAAACTTGTTATAAAGAAACTGGTGCGCAAGCAGTGAGCTACACCACTGGGGTTCCTGCCATGATAGGAGCAAAGATGATATTGGAGGGCAAGTGGAGTGGTAAAGGAGTTTACAATATGGAAAACTTTGACGCTATGCCTTTTATGGAAGAGTTAGATAAACAAGGCTTGCCTTGGAAAATCATAGAAATGCAACCAGATGAAACTTACGAGGTAAAGTAATTTTAGCCAACCATGTCAGCATGACCAAAATATATCGCCTCTTGCGGTCTTTTTAGCAATTTTTGTAATATATTTTTTGCTTTTATCTTAGTCTCACTATCAAAGTAAATCATCATATTTCTAGAAAATATGAAATCAAATTTTCTAAGACTAAAGAGGCTTTCATCAAAGATATTTACTCGTCTAAAAGAGACTCTGTCTTTGATGATATTTTTTAAGATGTAAAATTCACCATCTTTTGTGAAATATTTGTGTTTTAGCTCATCATTTACTCGGTGTAAACTTCTTTCATTGTATTTTGCTTCGTGTGCTTTTGATATAATCTTTTCGCTTATATCGATTCCGATTATATGAAAATCACTCTGTTTAAATCCAGCTTCTAAAAGCATGATAGCTATGGTGTATGGCTCTTCTCCTGATGAACTAGGGGCGCATAAAATTTCTATTTTATAGCCTAAAAGTTTTGCTTTTTTTATCATTTGTTCAATCTGCGGAGTTTCTCTAAAAAAGTAAGTTTCATTGACTGCTAGATAATCCACAAGTTCTTGTTTTAAAGATTGGTCTTCTAAAATTCTGTGATATAAAAGCTCAAAACTAAATATTTCTCTTTTCCTGCAAAAAAGTATCAATTTGTTTTTTATTATCTCTTTTTTATTAAAAAAATCCAATCCTGTTTCACTTTTAAAGTATGTTATCAAATCCTCTACATCTTCAAAATTCTCAACCGGGATTGCTACTTCTTTTTTCTCCTTTTTTTGCTTTTTCTTAAAAAATCCAAACATCTAAAACTCTTCCATTGCTTTGCAAATTTGATTTATATCGCATTGTTTTGCATATGGATTTAATTCATTTGCAGCTTTTGGCATACCATAAACGATAGAACTTTCTTCACTTTCATTCAAGCACTTAGCCCCAGATTTTTGCAAATTATATGCTCCAACCGCTCCATCATCTCCGATACCAGTCAGCACGATGCACATAACTTCTATATTTTCTTTTATATTTGAAACTGAATTAAACAGTAGATTGATATTTGGGGAATAATTTAAAGCATCATTGTATTTTTTAAATTTTAGCACTCCCATGGACTCAAATATCTCATAATTTTCAGGCAATACATATATATTTCCACTACTCAAAGTCAAATTCTCACTAGCAGTTGCAACTTGAACGATACAATTATTATCTAACTGATTTGTAAAACTTTGAAGATAAGCACTTTGCATGTGTTGAGCTATAATCATCACTTTATTAAAGTCTTTTTTTATGGATTTTATGATTTTTTGTATTTGTCCAGGACCTCCTGTCGAAGCTCCTATTAAAATAAGTTTTTTGATGTGCAATTTGTCTCTTTATTATAATTTTCGCTATTATATAATAAAATAACAGAAAAAAAGGAATTGTCATGATTAAAAATATAAAAGAGTTTGAATTTAAACCTCTTCCTGCTGGAGTTGAAGGGAGCATGAGTGTTTTGATTGGAAATGACATAGCCCCAAATTTTGCTATGAGGAAATTTATTATCAAAAGTAAAGGCTCTATGCCACTTCACACAAACAGTGTCGAGCATGAACAGTATGTGCTAAGTGGAAGTGCAAAAGTAGTGATTGGAGATGTGGTAAAAATCGCACAAAAAGATGATGTTTTATTTATCCCAGCAGGTGTTGAACACTCTTATGATGTTGTAGGGGACGAAGATTATGAATTTTTATGTTTGGTTCCAAATCTTGAAGATGAGATAAAAATCCTATCTTGAAACCAAATATTCTAATCACAGGTTGCAGCTGTGGAATCGGATACTATTGTGCGTGTGAGCTGCATAAAAACGGATATAAAGTATATGCAACCACAAGAAAGCAAGAAGATGTGCAAAAGTTAAAAAATCTAGGGCTGATAGCCTTTAAGCTTGATGTTACACAAAGCAATGATATAAAAAATGCTGTTGATTTTATAGAAAAAGATAGTGGTGGAAAGCTTGATATTCTTTTTAATAATGCAGGGTTTGGACAACCAGGAGCTCTTGAAGATTTAAGCAAAACTGCCCTAAAAGAACAATTTGAAACAAATGTGTTTGGAAATTTTGAATTAACTACCACAATGCTTAAGCTTTTGCGAAAATCCAAAAATCCAAAAATCGTGCAAAATAGCTCAGTTTTAGGGTTTATATCTATGAAATACCGTGGGGCTTATAATGCCAGCAAATATGCACTCGAGGGATTAAGTGATACTTTTAGACAGGAATTAGAGCCATTTGGGATAAGTGTTGTACTGATAGAACCTGGTCCAATCCGTTCTAATTTTAGAAAAAATGCTTATGAAAAATTCAAAAGATATATAAAGGTAGATGGTAGTTTTTACGAAAAAGAGTATAAGGCTTCCATAAAAAGATTTGAATCAAGCAGTGATGACCCTTTTACACTTGGAAGCGACGCGGTTTATAAAGTGCTATTAAAAATCATACATACAAAAAAACCAAAACCAAGATATAGGGTAACATTTCCAACCACTCTTTTTTGGTTTTTAAAGAGGATTTTGAGCACCAAAATGCTTGATAGTGTACTGAAAAATGTTTAAAAATATAAAAACCCCTTGCTATGTTTGTGAAGAAACATCGCTGGAAAAAAATCTTAAAATTCTCTCACATGTAAAGCAAAAAAGTGGGGTAAAAATACTTTTGGCACTAAAAGGTTTTGCATTTTATCATCTTGAGCCACTTGTCTCAAAATACTTAGATGGATGCTGTGCTAGCGGGCTTTGGGAAGCAAAACTCTCGCATGAAGAATTTAAAAAAGAAACGCACACTTATTCACCCGCATATAAAGAAGATGAGATTGATGAGATTTTAGATTTGAGCCAACATGTCGTTTTTAACTCCTTTGACCAATGGCAAAAGTATAAGCAAAAAGCCATAAACAAGGCGTCATGCGGATTGCGCATAAACCCCCAAATCTCTTGTTCTCCAGTTGAACTTTATAACCCTTGCGGTATAAATAGTAGATTTGGCATAACACAAAAAGAGTTTCAACCAGACTTGCTTGATGGCATAGAAGGATTACATTTTCACGCACTCTGCGAACAAGGAGCTGATGAGTTAGAAAGTGTTTTAAAGGCTGTTGAAGAGAAATTTGGCAAGTATATATATCAAATGAAATGGATAAACTTTGGAGGTGGGCATCACATCACAAAAGATGGATACGATATAGAAAAGCTCATAAAACTTATCATAAATTTTCAAAAAAAATATAGTGTTCAAGTTTACTTAGAACCAGGTGAAGCAGTGGGTTGGAGATGCGGTTTTTTGCTCTGCCATATTTTAGACATAGTTCATAATGACATGGATATCGCTATACTTGACACCTCAGCAGAAGCTCATATGCCAGATACTCTTGCTATGCCATATAGAAGCGATGTAAGAGGGTCGGGGTTAAAAGATGAAAAAAAATACACTTATAAACTGACTGGAAACAGTTGCTTAGCGGGTGATATCATGGGTGATTACTCTTTTGATGAACCTTTAAAGATAGGTGATAATATTATATTTGAAGACCAAATTCACTATAGCATCGTTAAAAATACGACATTTAATGGCATAAAATTACCTAGCTTAGCTGTACTAAAAAAAGATGGGAGTTTCAAGATTGTTAAAGAGTTTGACTACAAAGATTATAAAGACAGAAACTAGCTACATGTAGAGGCAAAAACCTCTACATGTAAAGTTTATCTAAAAAATTAAAACATATATTTCATAGATATTTGAGCTGAAGTTTCTTGATGTTCAACTTTAAGATTGCCAGAAGGTGTCATCGTATTGATTATCTTATTTGGAGAATACATTGCGTTAAAATCTAATGTTAAATTCTTGTTAAGTTTTGTTCCTGCACCTATACTAAAATGATCTTCCGCAGTTGCTGGGAACATTAAGTAGTTAAACATATTTAGGACCGTTCCTCTTGCAGTAGTTCCTGGATAATTTGTTATTGGGTTTTTTGCATGGTTATACCCTAACGCATACCAAGTACCATCTTTTTCATACTTTACACCCATCATATATACATCTTGATCTTTCCAGCCAAAATCTTTATAACCTGTTGCGCTTCCCCATTTAATTTTTTTGTAATCAAAAGAAAGATTAAAATTATTTAAATTATATGATAGACCCAAACCATATTCTGCTGGCTGAGTAAGCTTATCTGCAAAAGCTTGTCCTCCAAAAACTGGAGCAAATGGTGCAGATGCGACACTTAAAGTATTGTCGTAAGTCATATCAATTTTTGATTTATAAACCAAACCCACTCTAAAGTTTTTATTTATATCATAAGTCAAACCTGTTTCAAAACCATATCCAAAGTTATCGCTACTACCTGTTCCAACTGGAGTACCATTATTGTATGCGATATCTAATGAACCGTATTGGATAACTGGTGCAAAGCCTATAGAAAAGTTATCTCTATGATACGCAACCGAAGGTGCAAATTTCATCAACATCAAAGCAGTTCTAGTTTCCATTAAGGCAGGGTTTCCACTACCTCTATAATCAACTCCCATGCCAGCTGCACCATACATGCCTAAACCGAACGATATATTTTCATTTACATTTTGAGATAGAGAAACTTCAGGCATAAGACTCACATCGGCCTTGCTCTTTGTTCCATTTGCTTTTATGGTTGGCAAAAACAAAACTGCACCAAAGTCAAACTCTATTCCTTTACTTTTTGACATCAAAGCTGGATTTGTTAAAGTATTTTCTGCTCCAAAGTATGTGGCAATTCCTACTCCACCCATTGCTCTTGCTTTTGTACCAAGACCAGTTAAATTATCACCATTTGTAGCGAACAATAAAGATGCACTAAGTGCCACCAAGACTATCTTTTTCATACTTACTCCTAAAAATTTTTTGTATTATACATAAATATTTGGAAAATATAAAATAGTTTTTTCGTCAACTTCGTCAATTTCTATAATTAATTAAGATAATTATTAGTTATATTTTTTAAACATTAAGGTTTTGAATTAGGGGCATTTAACTTGTTTGTAGGGTTTTACTATGATTATACTACATAAGAAATAATAATGAAAATTATACTTAAGCACTATATTTATAAATTTTGATTAATTTTAAAATAATACTTAAAATATAATTTTCACTTTACACTTATGAAAAAAGTATGATATATTAAATGTGTGTTTAACTTCTATTTCTAGGTCTTCTTTCTCTATTTCCAGATGATTTACCGCTTCTTTCACCGCTTCTGCTTCTGCTTCTTCCTCTATATCCGCCACTGCGACCTCTGCCACCTCTGTTTCTGTCTCTTCCGTTTCTGTCATCTAGTCTTTTTATCAAATTTGTAAGAGTTTTTTGATCAAAGCCAATTTTATTTGGACCTTGCAGTGAGTTTTTATTTATAAGCATAGAAATCAATTTTAAAGATATTTTACTTAGATTTATATCGTCACCTAGGATATCAAGAATTTTTTGTGCATTAACATCTAATTCTGCTTTTTCAATTTCATTGGCCATCTTTTTCAATTGAGATTCTTGCACATCATTTAGTGTAGGAACCATCTTAAACTGGATATTTGTACCAACTTTTTTTGCTATTCTTTGCATACTATGATATTCCATCGGATTAACAAGTGTTATAGCTGTTCCTTTTCTTCCAGCTCTTCCAGTTCTTCCGATTCTGTGCACATAACTTTCAGGGTCAAAAGGCATATGAAAGTTAAACACATGAGATATATCTGCAACATTTAATCCCCTAGCTGCCACATCAGTTGCCACTAATATCTCTATTTGAGAAGCTCTAAAAGCTCTTATCACTGTTTCTCTTTGGTTTTGTTCCATATCTCCGTGCAAGCCTTTAGCAGAGTAGCCAACAGCCATCAGTTGAGTAGATACTCTATCAACTTCTTTTTTGGTTCTACAAAATACCACTGATTTTACAGGCTCTAGGGCGTCAAGAAGTCTAAGAAGTGCATTATCTCTTTCTCTTTCTTCTATTACATAATAAAGTTGCTCAATATCTTCATTTGTTGCGTGTTCTTTTGGTGTAATATTTACAAATTTTGGATCATTTAGCGTTTTCTTTGCGAGTCTTTTTATCGGCTCAGGCATAGTAGCTGAGAAAAGAAGTGTTTGTCTCTCTTTTGGTAGAAATTTTAAAATGCTTTCAATATCATCTAAAAAACCCATATCTAGCATCTCATCAGCTTCATCCAATATAACTGTCTTTGGTGCAAAGTTTTTTAATCTGCCATTTTTCAAAAGATCAAGCATACGACCAGGAGTCGCAACAACTACATTGGCTCCTCGCTCAATCAATCCTATTTGCCTTGAATATGAACTTCCACCATAGATTGTTACAGTTTTTATATGTCTATATTTTCCAAGCGAAAAAAGCTCATCACTCACTTGTGTTGCTAGTTCTCTTGTTGGAGTGATTACTAAGATTTGCACATTTCTGTCGCTTGTATCTATCATACTCATGGTTGATAGCCCAAATGCTGCAGTTTTTCCTGTTCCTGTTTGTGCTTGTGCAACTATGTCATTTCCCTCTAAGATTAGAGGAATTGATGCATCTTGTACGGGGCTTGGTTCTCTAAAACCTGCATCTATCACAGCTTTTAGGATATCTTTATCCAAATTAAATTTGTCAAATGTTGTTGTCATTTTTTCTCTTTGTGTTAATTTTTCAGCACAGAAGAAAACTGATTGTAAAGCCGTGCTTTACTACATAAAAATCATAAGTTTAGTTTGTTTTTTTTGGTAAACCTGTAAACTAGTATGTAAAAACCTACATACTCGCTCGGTATCCCAAATCTCGGCAGGTTTTGAAGAAGTTCTCTTAAGAAGTTCTGAATTGGTGTGCATTATACTTAAATATACTTAATTATAAATAAATTTATGTCATTTTCTCTTTTATAAACTATGGGCATGTCATGTAATTTCAAGATATTTAGCACTATATAAATCCCAACACCAAGACCTCTTAAACTTTTTTGCTTTTGGCCTTTTAAAAAATAAGGCTTAGCATAATTCTCTATCGGGAATTCTAGTTTATCCCCTCTATTTTCTATGATAATTTCATCACTCGTGTTTGAAATCTTGACTTTTAAATCAAAAGTTAAAAAAATGGCATGAGTGCTCTTAGGCTACTTTTAATGTGGTTTTTAGAGGTGCCCATTAGTATTTTATATTCATAGTAAGATCATATCAAACTTGTGTGAACACTGTGTTAATGTGGCTCATAAATGGCCACCGAATTTTTGCCACTATTTTTAGCTTCGTACATACTTACATCAGCAAACTTTAACAATTCTTGATATTCACCAGTATGGTCTGGGCATATACTAGCACCTAGACTTGCATTTACTTGATACTCTTTGCCCGCTAATTGAAATGGGGTATTTAGATTCCTCAAAACCTTTTTGCAGATTTTTTGCAGATTTTGAACATCATCTATATCTTCTAATATAATTACAAATTCATCTCCGCCCAATCTTGCTACAGTGTCATTTTCTCTAACGCTAAACAATAGTTTTTCTGCCACTGTTGTCAAAACCAAATCTCCCGCATCGTGACCTAAAGTGTCATTTACTTTTTTAAAATCATCCAAATCTACAAAAACAAGTGCCATCTTTTTATGCCTTCGCTTTGTATTTGCTATGCTTTGCCTCAATCTATCTTCAAATAAAAATCGATTTGGAAGTTTTGTGAGACTATCATAATTTGCAAGTTTTCTCAACTTATTTTCGTTTTCTTTAATATCTTTAATATTTTGAAAAATAATAAAAAAGTTAGTTATCTCACCTTGTTCATTTTTGATATCATTCATACTAAGAAGCGCAGGTAGTAAACTTCCACTTTTACTTACATTTATAATTTCCCCAGAAAAATAACCTGTTTTTTCGAGTGATTTGTTGATTTCACTATAAATCTCAATGTCTTGTTCATCTGATTTTAAAAAACTTGGGTGTTTTCCAATAGCTTCATAAGATGAATATCCAGTAGATTTTTCAAAAGCTTTATTTGTGATTATAATTTTTTGTGCAGCATCAGTCACTAAGATGCCCTCAGAAGTATTATTAAATATTTCAGCAAATAATCGCACCTTCTCCTTGTAAATCTTCTGCTTTGTTATATCTATGCTAAAACCACATAAAAGACTTTTATCTTTTCCATTATTGATAGGAAATTTATACGCTTCAAAGTATTTAGGCGTTCCCTCAGCATTTAGAATCACTTCTTCGTGTTGTTTAACGCCTTCATAAAATGCTCTTCTATCATTTTCCATGATATTAGCAGCTGTTTGTTCATCAAATATCTCTTTTGCAGTTTTATCTTTCCACTCTTTAAAACCTATATATCTTTCATAGAAATTATTTATATATATGTATCTCTGCTTATCGTCTTTTATAAATGCAATTGCTGGCAAGTTATCCATAAAAGTTGTAAAAAGTTTTTGGCTTTTACTTAATTTACTTTCAACTTCTTTTTTATCAGTGATATCAATGATAAGGCCTGTCATCCTAATAGCATTGTTATTGTGATCAAAAAGAACATGTCCTCGGATATTTATCCATTTTAAACTTTTGCTTAATTTTAACCTATGCTCAACAATAAATGTCTTACTTTTCCCTTCTAGATGTCTTTTTAGCGCTTCATTCACTCTTGCCATATCTCTTGCATCTACTATATTTAACCACGAATTCAAGCTATTTATCTCTTCGCTATTCTTGTAGCCCATAATCTCTTTCCATTTACTTGAAAAATATATGGTATCATTTAAGATATCCCAATCCCACATGCCATAACCACAACTTTCTACTGCCAAGTCATATCTTTTTCTCCATTCTATCAGAGAATTTATATCTTTTTTAAAATTATCGACATCAAAAATTGCTCCTACTTTGCCTAGTGGTTTTCCATTTGTGTCTATTGTATTTGATTGCAATACAAGTGTTTGTTTCTGGATATTGTTATCATAACTAAACGATACCTCTTCTTTTGATTTTTGTACATATCTAGTTATTTGTTCTATTGCTTTTTTCTCATTAATTCCAAATTCTATAGAAAATGTTTTGTTGATGTATGATAGCTTTAACTCTTTATTTTTAACAAATATCGGAATCGGTATGTTATCGAGCAGTTGTCTGTTTTTGCTTTCTTCTTCGAGCGTTTCTTCTAAAGAAGCAATTTTTACTCGGAGATTTTTTATAATATATAACAAAACAAGGATGAGTAAAATCGCAAGTGTAATGATAATTTTTATATACTGTTCCATATCGTCACCTCATAATTATTTAGCTATTATACCACAACTTTACAATTATTTTATTATTTCCTTCTCCATTACCTTATAGGGAGTTCCATTTATCCCTGTTTTGAAGTATTTTGTTCTTAGTTTTTCAATTCTTTTTACATCTTCATCACTCACTTTTTCATCCACATCTTGGCTAAAGTACTTTCTTAAAATCTTAATCTTTTCTTTATCATTTCTTGCTTTTTTTGCATATTTATATATTAAAAAAGATTTTGCGAGAGAGCTTCTTTCGTGAACTGGAATAAAAATCATTTTGATATTATTATGCTTTAATTGATCTTCTATGCTAGCTAATTCTCTTTTGCAAAACGGGCACTCTGGGTCAGAAAATATAACCAATGTTTTCTTTTTAGGGTCGTTTCCTAATTTTATGATATTATCACTTATTTCATTTTTATATACTTTTGCGATATTTTTATTTGTTGCTTCTCTTTTCATTTTATCTTTTAAATTGATTCCGCTTTTAACATCTATAACTTCTGGAAATATATATTCTCCACTAGTAAACACGGATATTTTTTGTGAGCTTTTACCGTTTGTCAGAAAAATCGTAACGAAATCTAGTGTTTTTGAGACTTTTTTTCTTGAAACAATTTTTACTTGTATATCTGGTATCTGTATCCTTGCCTTAAAATTTGCGATAATTTCTTCGTTTGTAGCACCAAACAACACAGAAGCCATAATCAAAACCGAAATTATTATATTTTTTTGCATTTTATATCCTATTCATTTGCAAAAATTTTACAACATCTTGATTAATATATTATAAATCATAAAATAATTTCTTATATTATTGCCAACATGTGGTGAATTTATACCAATTAAAACTAAAGATATCTTCGATTATTCTCTTTCTTTACATCGTCAAAATAATCCAAATAATCAAGATAAGCCACCAAATACTTACGACTCATATCAAAATGTTTTTTAAATGAAGCAACATCAATAAAACCCTCTTTAGTCATAATTTCACGCATATTTTCGACTATTTGGCTTAGTGCTTTTGTCTCTATAAAAATATTGTGAGTAAGTCGTACGACTTTTTTTGACTTTGTTAGCCTTTTAAGGGCATCATCACCAATTTTTCTATCTATATCCAAATCATCATAGATATTATATGGTGCATCTGGAGTAAATTTTGCCTTTATGAGGATTTGATACATCTTCTCTTCTATATGAGAATCAATGTTCTTTATCTCTACGCTTGCATTTTTGTAGATACCATTTTTATAAGTTAAAAATCCCTCTTCACACAAATCTTCAAGTACAACGCCTAACAAGGAAAGACTTGCCCATTTTAATTTTGAAGATAAAGAAGATGCAGAAAGTAGTGCATATTCATTTTTTATATAGATATTTTTTATGATTTTTCTTAACTCATCTTTCACGCCGATAGGATAGATAACCAAACCTTTTTCATCAACAAAAACATCGCTTAATTCATTTGCTAACGAGATAGCCTCATCATGGTTTAAGCCAAACCTTTGATTTGAAGATATTAATCCAAAACCTTTTTTATGGGTAGAGCATAAAAGAGAAAAGACACTCTTAAAATCATCTTTTTGCAAGGCGCTTAAAAGTTCAAGCTTATTTTTCTTTTTCAATGGGTCATTTATAGGATTTAAAACTCTTCCTCCACCTATCGTTCTTCCGCTACTTGAGAGAACAAAAGGCTCATTATGAACCAAAAAAAGCTTTTGCTTAAAATGCAGTGAGGCAAAACCACTCTGTACGGCTTCCACGCTTTGAAGAAGAAGTACTTTTGCCGATACTTGTTTAGTCCCTATAAACAAACTAACCGTTGAGTTATGTTTTATCTTGTGATTTGCAATACCTTCAACCCAAACATCTATATTGTTAAATCCTTTTATAAACCCTTTTTTGCAAAGCAATGTACCTCGCTTCAGAGGTGATTTAGGGCTTCCTTGAAGATTTATAGCAGTTCGAAAGGAGCTAGATGCACTATTGACATCCTTGTCATGTACTTGCAAATTTTTAATCTTAAATTCTTGATTTAACTCAGGTGCAAAAATCTTATCTCCCACTTTTATGGCTCCATCAAGTACAGTGCCAGTCACTACTTGCCCTACCCCGGCTAGAGAAAAAGATCTATCTATATAATACCTAAAAAGACCATTGCTTTTTTTTTCACAAAAAGGCAGCGAAAATAGTGTCTTTTTAAGTTTTGCAATCGAGTTGGCATCATAAATACTAACAGGAATGATATC
>JALUMJ010000095.1 GCA_027040375.1 Campylobacteraceae bacterium | reverse complement strand
AAGTTGTCAAAAAAGACCTTCAGACAAAGGAAGGTTTGGCTTATCTTGAAGATACAATTCTTACACCATCAAAAGAAAATATAGCGTATTTGACCCAGATTGATGAAGATAAAATAACAGATAAAGTGAGTTTGCAAAAGATAGTGGCGAGAAAATCTTTTGATTTACACAAACTTGAAAAACTCTCACCTATATTTGAAAACTTTACACTTGAAGCAAAAAAACAGATACTAGTGGAAGCAAAATATAAAAATTATATCGAAAAACAAAAATTACAAATCGATAAAATGAAAAATCTAATGACTGTAAAGATACCTCCTATGATGGATTTTAGCTCGATTTCAGGACTGAGTAATGAAGTCATAGAAAAATTACAAAAATTTAACCCGCCAACTCTTTTTGCTGCAAGTGAGATAAGCGGTATAACGCCCGCCGCGTTAGATATATTGCAAATTTATGTCAAAATAGCAGGGAGAAAACGATCATAAATGTTCAAAATTGATAATCCCATAAGTAACCGCAAAAACATAATCCATGCTTTCTTTTTAGCTTTAGCAATCACCATAGCTGAGCCTTCAACGATAATGCCTCTGATGGTACATCACTTCAGCGATAGCGTTGTAATAGTGGGGATATTTGCATCTTTACTCCGAGGGGGTGCGGTAATCATACAATTATACGCAGCTTTTTATGCACAAACATACAAAAGAGTGATGCCTTACCTTGGAAGGGTGTTTTTCTTTCGTTTTTTAAGTTGGTTTATGATTGGTGCTAGCATATTTTTCATCGGTGACAAAAACAAAACTTTAACCCTGTTTTTTATAGGTTTTGGTCTCTTTTCATTCTCTTTTATGGCTGGTTTTGGAGCTATATATTTTAAAGAACTTCAAGCAAAGCTATTTTCCAAAAGATACCGTGGCAAAACTATGGCAAACAGAAGAATAGCCGCCTCTATAGCTTCTATCATCAGTGGCAGTATCGCTGGTTATGTCTTAAATAATTTCGATGCCCCTTTAAATTATGCTTATTTATTTATGATTAGTAGTTTTTTTATGGTTATAGGTTTTGGGGTATTTTATACTATTGAAGAGCCTTCAAAAGAACATATTTCTTTAAAAGAAGAGCATTTTAAACACTTTTTAAAAAATTCTGTAAAGATACTAAAACTTGACAAATTACTGCAAAGACAAATCCTTGCTATCTTTCTTAGCTTTAGTTATCTTTTATCGATGCCTTTTGTAATCCTAAATGCAAACAACTCTTTTACACTAACAGGTTGGATGCTTGGTGGATTTATCACTGTTCAAATGGCAGGAAGTATCATAGGTAGCACATTTTTATGGAGAAAAATCCATGACTATGAAAAAATGTTACGAATAAGTTTTGTATTTATGATTTTAGCATTTTGTGTGGCTATTTTTGCAAGCAATGTCTATGCTTATGCTATAGTTTTTCTTTTCTTTGGTATAGCATTTGATGGTTTTAGCATAAGTGGGATGAATCTAGTGATAGAAATAGCCCCTGAAGATAAAAGACCAATTTACACTGCCTTACAATCAAGCATAACTTCTATTGGACTTTTTTTTCCAATACTTGGAGGTGTAATTCTTAAGTATGTGGGTAATTACGAGATTATATACATACTTAGTATCATCATGCTTTTAGCAGGCTTTTTTCTCTCCACTAATCTAAAAAAATGCACATAAAATTATGTTTAATGACACAATTAATATATATTAACAAAAAAATCATCTTAGTTTAAAAGATAATTAGATAGAATGAGTAAAATTAAAACAAAGAAAGGAAAAAAATGGCTATAAAAAAAGAAAGAAGAGATTTTCTTGGTATGGCACTTGGTGGCTTTACTGCTCTTGGCGGTATAGCTGCTCTTGGAGCTGCAAAAAGAACATGGGATCCGCTACCTAGTGTTATGGCAGCAGGATTTTCAACTATAGACTTAAGTGCGGCAAAACCTAACAGTCTATATGTTGCAAAATGGAGAGGGAAACCTATCTTTATACTTAAAAAAACTTCGGACATGAAAAAAGATCCAAGGGAAGTGATTGTTGATGGCAGTAGATATCTCATCTGTATTGGGATTTGTACGCATCTTGGGTGTATTCCGTCTTATTTTCCTAAACAACATAAATTTATTTGTGCTTGTCATGGTGGCCAGTATGATTCAAATGGTTATGTTACAAAATCTCCTCCTCCATTACCTTTATATATCCCTCCATTTAAGCTAAAAGGAACTAAAGTAGTGATTGGCGAAGAAGGTCCAGAATTTAAAAAACTTAAAGCCGCTGGCTTAACAGTATAAGGGAGGATAAATGGCACATTTTACAAAAGCGACTAGTATTCACGATTGGCTAAACCAAAGACTTGCTATCGATAAAGTAAACAAGGTTTTAGCAACAGAATACTGGATTCCTAAAAATATAAATTTTTTATGGGCAATGGGTATGATTTTGGCAGTGACTTTTGGTCTTTTGCTTATTTCTGGGATATTTTTACTTATGTATTACAAACCAGATACAAAACTTGCATTTGATAGCGTTAACTACACGATTATGAGTCAAGTCGGTTATGGCTGGCTTTGGAGACATGTACACGCAGTTGCAGCTTCAGTTATATTTTTGATTATATATATACATATGTTTACGGCTATTTACTATGGTAGTTATAAAAAAGGTAGGGAGATGATATGGATCTCAGGCATGCTTCTTTTTGTAACATTTTCAGCAGAAGCTTTTAGTGGTTATATGCTTCCTTGGGGACAGATGAGTTATTGGGCTGGTACAGTTATCACGGACATCTTTAGTCTTGGATCATTACATTTGACTGGATTGGTTGAATGGATCAGAGGAGGATTTGTTCCAGGTGATGCATATCTCACAAGATTTTTTATGCTTCATGTTGTGTTGCTTCCATTGGTTATAATGGCTCTTATCGTGTTTCACTTTGCAACTTTGAGACTGCCTCATGTAAACAATCAAGATGGTGAAGAGATAGATTTTAAAGAAGAGAGCGAAAAATACCTTTCAGGTGATACAAAACACGCAAAAGTTATACGATTTCAATTTGACTTTTTAAGTAAAGATATTGTAGTTTTAGGCTTTTTCTTAACTTTCTTCTTTTATTTGGTATTTTTTCATTTTGAATTTGCGATGGATCCAGTAAACTTTGATCCTGCAAATGGACTCAAAACACCAACACATATTTATCCTGAATGGTACTTCTTGTGGACTTATGAAATATTACGACCATTCCCTAAAAATCCAGGATTATTAGCTTTTGGTTTTGCACAAGCTATATTTATATTTTTACCTTTCTTAGATAGAAGTCCTAATGTTGCTCCTGCAAGCAGAAGAGGCGCATTTAAAGTATGGTTTTGGTTGCTACTCATCACAATGATAGTACTTACCATTATGGGTAAATTACCGCCTGAGGGTGTTTATAAAACCTATGGTCCGATACCAGCGAGTATCTTTATCTTATTGTGGCTTGCTCTACCAATAGTCACGAAATTTGAAAAACCAATTGGGGGTAAATAATGAAAGAATTAAAAATATTAGCGGTACTTGTATTTTTCACGCTTCTTACTTATTGGGGTGTAGAGCCTTTTGCACATAGCAAAATGCATAAACATGTAGAATTTAAAAATTTTGCATATTCTGATTTAAAGCCAATCGGCAAAACTGGTGATATTGCCAGAGGAAAAGCATTGGTTATGGGTGCTGGTGCATGTGTTGGATGTCATAGCATAAAATCTCAAGGTATGCCAGCTCCAATGGATCCAAATAGTGCAGCAAGTGCTTATGGTGTTAATCCACCAGATTTAAGTAAAGTTGGTGCTTTATTTGATGCTAAATTCTTAGCTAATCTTATCGAAAACCCTGTAAAAGCTCTGAAACTTGAGCACAAATTTGATGGCAAAACTAGATTTTTCCCTATGCCAGCATTTGGTGGAGCAGGTGGAGACAAAAACCAAGAAGTAGCAGATATGGTTGCATATTTACAATCAATTGCTAAAGAAGTTACTCCTGTAGAAGCTTATGAGACAAGTTGTGGAAGATGTCACGCTAACAGATATGGTAAGTGGACACAAATCGGTATGGTTCCAAAAACTAAGTCAAACATCGTTACAAATCAAGATGTTGACCTTTTGAAATTTCAAACAAAAGTAGCTGATTATCAAAACACCTTAGTTAAATATACAGGTAAACTTCCTCCTGATCTTTCTATCATGATAAGAGCTAGAAGTGAAGAATTTCTTAAAACTTTTTTAGAAAATCCTCAATCTCAACTACCAGGAACTGGTATGCCTAGAGTTGGATTATCAAAAGAAGGATACGAAAAAGTAGTTTCGTATCTTGAAAAAACAGGAGATCCTAGCAAACCTGCTCGTGATGCTCTTGGACCATGGGTGATAGGCTTTTTTATCATATTTACAATACTAGCGTTATTGTGGAAAAAATCAGTGTGGAAAGAACTACACTAAAAATTTAGCTAACCCGAACGAGAAGTTCGGGTTAGCCTTCTATAACTGTTTTTATTTTTCTTCGTAAGCACCAATAGATAAGATTTTATCTACTCGTCTTTTTACTCTTTCTTCTGGACTTATCTTATCCATCTCATCTATAAAGTTTAAAAAGTACTCTTTAATCACATTTGCAGCACCAACTTTATCTCTATGAGCACCTACCATAGGCTCGTCTAAGACATCATCGATAAGTTTCATCTTATATAAATCTTCAGAAGTAATTTTCATAGCTTTCGTAGCACTCTCTTGCTTAAGAGGATCATTCCATAAAATTGCAGCACAACCCTCAGGTGATATAACAGCAAAAACAGAATACTTCATCATAACTATTTTATCAGCAACGCCTAATGCTAAAGCTCCGCCGCTTCCACCTTCTCCGATGACGACAGAAAGCATTTTTGTTTTGTTATCACTTAGCTCAAAAAGATTCCTAGCAATCGCTTCACTTTGACCTCTCTGCTCTGCTTCTAGCCCAGGATACGCACCTGGTGTGTCTATTAGAAACAAGATAGGTATATCAAATTTTTCTGCCATCTTGGCAATTCTTAAAGCTTTACGATATCCCTCTGGGTGAGGCATACCAAAATTTCTTTTTAATTTATTTTTTGTACCCCGACCTTTTTGCTGACCGATAAGTATGACTTTTTTTCCGCCTATATAGCCCATATATGTGAGCATTGCTTCATCATCACGAAATGCTCTATCTCCATGTAAAAGATAAGCATCATCAAGTATCAATCTAACATAATCCATCGTATATGGACGATCAGGATGGCGAGCAAGTTGTAATTTTTGATAGTCATTTAGGTTTTTATATACTTTTGATATCTCTTTTTTGAGATTCTTTTGTAGAATTTCAACTGCTGGCAAATCGCCCTTTATCTTTGCATTTGAAATATCATCGTCTAAACTTTTTATACTCTTTTCAAAATCTAGATATGTAGCCATTTAAGTCTCTCCCTAGAGCTTTTTAAAGATAACTGATCCGTTTGTTCCGCCAAAGCCAAAAGAGTTACTCATAACAATATTTACATCAGCTTTTCTAGCCTTATTTGCGATATAGTCCAAATCACAATCAGGATCTGGAGTTTCATAATTTATAGTAGGAGGTAAAATCTGATCTCTTATAGCCATCAATGACACAACAGCTTCTATAGCTCCTGCAGCTCCCAAACAATGTCCTATCTGACCTTTTATAGAGCTTATCAAAGGAACATCTTTTTCAAAGAGCATCTTTACTGCAGCTGTTTCATTTTTATCATTTGCAGCGGTACTAGTTCCATGTGCATTTATATAGTCGATACTTGGTCGCCCTGCCATCTCATATGCTGCTTTCATGGAGCGGTAAGCACCACCTAATTCGGGAGTAGTTATATGATAAGCATCACCACTTTCACCAAAACCGATAAGCTCTCCATATATTCGTGCTCCTCTAGCTACTGCATCTTCATAAGATTCAAGTACCAAAGACCCTGCTCCTTCTCCAATGATAAAACCATCTCTGTCTTTATCAAATGGTCTGGACGCATGGGTTGGGTCATCATTTCTAGTTGAAAGTGCTTTCATGGATGAAAATCCGCCAACGCCAACAGCACAAATAGCAGCTTCTGCTCCAACTACTAGCATCTTATCAGCTCCGCCAGTCATGATAGTCTTAGCAGCCGCACTTATAGCATGAGTTCCAGCAGCACATGCGGTCACTGAAGATATGTTTGGACCTTTGATTTTGTGCGCAATTGCCACAAAACCTCCAAGCATATTTACTAAAGCTGAGGGGATAAAAAATGGAGATATTCTTCTTGGACCTCTGTCATCACAGACCAAAGAATTTTTTTCTATAGCTATGAGTCCACCGATACCAGAAGCTGAACTAACTCCAAATCTATCTGCGTCAAATGAGTCAAATTTTGCATCTTCCATCGCTTCAGCAGCTGCTTTGATTCCAAGTTGAATAAATCTATCTGCTTTTTTAACATCTTTTGGATTCATAACAGTCTTTGGGTCAAAACCTTCAATTTCTCCAGCAATTTTTACCGAATGATTAGTTGTATCAAATGAACTAATCCTTTTAATGCCACATTTTCCATCAAGTATAGCCTTAAAAGAACTCTCTTTGTCTAAACCGACTGAATTTATCATGCCTAAACCTGTAACAACTACTCTTCTCAAAACAACTCCTTCTTTTTTGCTGAAAATGTACTAGCCTTTTTTATCAGACTAGTACAAAAAACTAATTTAATGTATTTTATTTATGTGTTTCTATGTACTGTATAGCATCATTAACTGTTATGATTTTCTCAGCATCAGTATCTGGAATTTCTATATCAAATTTTTCTTCTAATGCCATAACCAACTCTACAACATCCAATGAATCAGCGCCTAAATCTTCAACAAATTTTGACTCTTCTTTTACTTCTTCAGGGTTTACATTTAACTGCTCAACAACTACTTCTTTTACTTCTTCAATTAGTGCCATCACTAACTCCTTTAAAAAATTTTCCTCATTTTATCTAAAATAACTTTAAATCAAGGTATAACCAACTCACATGTCTCACATATAAAGCCCACCGTTTATTTTTAAAGCAATTCCAGTTACATAAGAAGCATTATCGCTAAGTAAAAATGCCACACCTTCTGCTATATCAGTTGGTGTTCCAAATCTTTTTAGCGGAATACTATCGGTGTATGATTTTTTTACATCGTCACTTAATTTATCTGTCATTTCAGTCTCTATAAATCCAGGAGTTACAGCATTAAATCGCAATCCTCTAGCACTTCCTTCTTGTGCAAAACTTTTTGTTAAAGCTATCAATCCGCCTTTGCTTGAACTATAGTTTACTTGCCCTGCATTTCCTGTCTCACCGACTATTGAGGCTATATTTACAACGCTACCAAATCTTTTTTTCATCATAACTTTCATAGCTTCTCGACAACCCACAAATGCAGAAGTAAGGTTTACATGTAGCACATCATTAAAATCCTCAACACTCATACGAATGGCTAGTTTATCTCTGGTAATTCCTGCATTATTAACTAGATAAGATAGTTCTCCATCGCTATCAACTATCGTCTTTATCCCATCTATAAACGCTTTTTCATCAATCACATCAAAGCCAATTACAGCCGCCACACCACCACTAGCCTCTATCTCTTCTTTTAAAGCATCAGCTTCACTTGGGCGAGAACGATAATTTATCCAAACTTTAAGACCCTTGCTAGCTAGAGTAATAGCAATTTGCCTACCAATCCCACTAGCTGCTCCTGTTACTAAAACATTTTTACCACTAAATCTCATAATTTTCCTTTTATTTAATTGTCATCTTGACTAGGAAGTAAATTCCTAGTCAATTCACACGCTACTAAAGCACAACCTGACGGTCGTATGGCTTAGACTGATTGTCATCTTGACTAGGAAGTAAATTCCTAGTCAATTCACACGCTACTAAAGCACAACCTGACGGTCGTATGGCTTAGACTGATTGTCATCTAATTCCTAATCAATTCACACATAGTTAATTTGTTAGCTCGTTTCGTATGGGCTTTTGGGCGGATTTTGAAAATCATCAAGAAAATCAGGACGATTTTCGATTTTCAACCTCGGAAAAATTTCAGGAAGAAATTTCGAGAATGAGCCCAAAAGCCCATACGAAACGAGCGATATAGTTTAAATCTTCAAATCAAAGGTTCATCCATCTCCTTTGGAATTTTTAAACCCATCAATTTTAAAACTGTTGGTGCTATATTATTTAAGCCTCCATTTTTCACTTTTTTTACATTTTTTGCTTTTACAAAACAAAAAACATCAAATGTTGTATGATTTGTCAGCATCTCTCCTTTTTCATTTGACATTTGCTCGCAATTTCCATGATCACTTGTCAAAACAAAAGCATAATCTTTTTCACGGCATTCATCCAAAATCCTACCTAATTGCAAATCAACAGCTTCAACTGCCTTTGTAGCAGCTTCAAGATTTCCTGTGTGTCCTACCATATCTCCATTTGCAAAATTTACCACTATAAAGTCATATCCACTATCCATAGAAGATAAAACTGCATCACCAACTTGGACGCTACTCATCTGTGGTTTCAAATCATAAGTTGCGATTTTTGGACTTGGGATTAAAATCCTACTTTCTCCAGTATCAGGTTCTTCTATGCCACCATTTAGAAAAAATGTAACATGTGCATACTTTTCAGTTTCGGCAGTATGGAGCTGGGATAGGTTATTTGAAGAGATAACATCTGCGAGTGTATTTTTAGGAGGGGTTGAGGCAAACATTATCTCAAATGGATATGAGCTATCATACTCACTCATCGTTATGCTTTTTATTCCACTGTTCTTTCTTGGAAATTCACTAAAATTTTTCAAACCAATTGCTTTTGAAAGCTCTCGCATCCTATCATTTCTAAAATTTGCAAAAATCACGCCATCATTTTCACTCATCCCTTTATATGCACCAAAACTAGTTGGCTCTATAAATTCATCCGTTATATCTTTTTTGTAAGATTTTTTTATATAATCTTCTATATTTTCATCTGTTGCAGGAATTGCTTCAACGATAGTTTTATAAGCCTTTTGTACTCTATCCCACCTGTTATCTCTGTCCATCGCATAGAATCTGCCACAAATAGAGGCAATTTTTACTCGTTTATCACAAATTTTTTCTAAGTTTTGCACAAAACCCAAACCAGAAACTGGACTCACATCTCGTCCATCGGTTATCACATGTAAAAATACTTTTTTATTCGCATTCTTTACTATCTTTGCAAGTGCGATTATATGGTCTATATGTGAATGCACTCCGCCATCGCTCACTAAACCTATGATATGTATATCACCCTTGACTTTTAGTATATCTTTCAAAGCAGGATTGTCTTTTAGTGTATCGTCTTTGACGGCTTTTGAAATTTTCACAAGATTTTGGTACATAACTCGCCCTGCACCTATGCACATGTGTCCTACTTCACTATTTCCCATCTGTCCAGCAGGAAGACCAACTGCAAGACCAGAAGTCTTAATCAAAGAGTTTGGCACATCTTTAAAAAGTTTATCGTAAGTTGGTTTTTTAGCCTG
>JALUMJ010000094.1 GCA_027040375.1 Campylobacteraceae bacterium | reverse complement strand
TTAATGCAACTCAAAAAAATATGCTTCAAGCGCAAAAAAATATGTTAGAAGCAGTTAAAGGTATCGACAACTCACAAGTTAAAGAAAATATACAAATAGCTCAAAAAAGTTTATCTAAAGCAATGGACAAAAATCAAGTTAGCCAAGATATTGCAAAAACTAAAACAATGGATGAACTTATAGAAAAGATGAATAAAGCTCCTCAAAAAGAGAGATACCAATACATGAATGAAATAAAAGGTAGAATTTCAGAGCAAAAAGGTCAAGATAGAGAAGAAAAAATGACTGAAGTTCTAAACAAAATAAACCAAAATAAAGAAGAAAATAAAGAAAATACACCCTCTAGTATAGATAATGGTTTTGGAGGTGTGAGTGATTCAAGTTCAAATGATGGTATGGGCGACACTGGCGGTTCTGGCGGCGGAATGGGTGGAGGAGGAATGTTTTAATGAAAACAATATATATAGTTGCGATAATATCCATATTGTTAGCTGGTTGTGCTCAAGAGAACTTAAATATTGATAGTGACAATGATGGTATATATAATCACATTGATGCTTGCAAAAATACCCCAAAACTTGCGAAAGTGGATGAACATGGCTGTGCTCTTGATTTAGACAATGACGGAGTAATAGATTTATATGATAAATGTAAAAACACACCCGCATTAGATAAAGTAAATGCAAATGGATGTAGTTTAAAATAATAAAACACTTTGCATGATACACCCCTTTTGGTGCATCAAGGGGTATATTATGCAAAGTATAAATGCTAGCAATTACAACACTAGCAACTTCAGTACCTTCACATAAGCAAATAATGTTAATTTATCATAAAAAAAGAAAAAAAATAGTAATATAATTTATAATATAATATAAGAAGAAGGTAAAATGAAATACGATATCGTTGTTGTAGGTAGTGGAATAGCAGGTATGAGAGCAGCCATAGAGGCGAAAGAACTTGGGGCAAATGTGGCTCTTATCACAAAATCATCTCCATCTGCTAATAATTCTTTTATGGCAAAGGGCGGTATAAATGCTGCATTTGGAAATATGGGAGATGATGATAATATATTTGAACACAGTAAAGAGACATTTAAAAGTTCAGTCGGACTAGGTAACGATGAAGCTATAAGAACTTTTTGTGAACAAGCACCAGCTGCGGTGAGAGATTTAGAAACTTATGGTGTTAAATTTAGCAGATTAGATAGTGGCAAACTTGCTCAAAGACCATTTGGTGGCTCAAAGTTTAAAAGAACTGTATATGCTGCTGATGAAACGGGACCTGCCATCATGAAAGCTTTGTATAAGACTATAAAAGAGTATGAAATTGATATCATAAAAAACCATATGGCTATAAATCTAGTATCAAAAAACAATATAATCTCAGGTGTAACGCTTTTGGATGAAGTTACTCAAAAAGTAGTTGTTTGTGAAGGGAAAAGTGTGATTTTGGCAAGCGGTGGTTTTGCTTCTTTGTATAAAAATTATACTTCAAATGTAAGAGATGCAACAGGTGATGCGATAGCTATGGGTTTGAGGGCTGGGTTGAAAGCCATGAACTTAGAATTTGTTCAATTTCATCCTACAGGACTTGAGGGAACGAATTTTTTACTTAGTGAAGCAGCGCGAGCTGAGGGTGGAAGGCTCGTTGATGAAAATGGTGAATTTTTTGTAGATGAATTAAATACAAGAGATTTTGTTACAAGAGCGATTTTTAAGGAGATGCAAAAAGGTAAAAAAGTTTATCTTGATTTAAGATCAGTTCCACAAGAAATTTTGGATACAAAATTAGTAGGCATCAAAAAAAGAGTAAAAGCACTCAAGAAGATAGATGTTAGTAAAGAGTTGATTCCTGTGTCGCCAATCGCCCATTATACTATGGGAGGTATCGAAACTGATGCGATAGGAAGAACTAGCATGGAAGGGCTATTTATAGTCGGAGAAGCTGGGGACAATGGAGTGAATGGTGCAAATAGGCTTGGTGGAAATTCTCTTAGTCAAGGTGCTGTTTTTGGTAAAATTTCTGCTTATGAGGCTATAAAATTTTCAAATAAAGTAAAAAAATTCAATGGCGTGGATTATTATGACATCATGAAAGATATAGAGTTGGTTGAAAGTGCTAGAAAATTGACGAAAAGCATAGATGTCAATGAAGCTAGAAACAAGATAGGCTATATACTCTTTAAAAAGCTTGGTATCGTAAGAAATGGAGTTATCATCAGTAGAGCATTGGATAATTTTGAAGATATGGAGAAGAATATCCAAAAAGAGGAACTTGAAAAAACAACTTCCATAAAAAATATTTTGGAATTACAAAATGCTTTATTGGTTGCTAAAGCGATATCTCGTTCAGCTTTAAATAGAGAAGAAAGCAGAGGCTCTCACTTTAGGATAGATTATCCAGAAACTGATAGAAAATTTGAAAAAAATACACTAATTGGCATAGAAGAATTGTGAAAATAGCCTTACTTCTTTTAAATATGGGAGGACCCAATAACCTTGATGAAGTAAAACTTTTTTTAAACAATATGTTTAATGATAAAGCAATCATAGGTGCTCCAAAGTGGGTGCGAAAACTCATAGCTTATTACATAGTAAAAAATAGATTAAGTGAAGCTAAAAGCAACTATGAAAAACTTGGTGGAAAATCTCCGATAATCAGATATACCAAGGAGTTGGTTTCCTCATTAAAGTCAAAACTAAATATTGATGTAAGATATATCATGCGTTACACACCTTTGTATGCGTCTGAAGTGCTTGCTGATTTACGAGATTATGATAGATTTTTAGTTGTGCCTTTGTATCCTCATTTTTCAACTACAACTACACAATCTTCACTAGATGATTTGTTTGATGCAGCGAGAAAGTTAGGAATATCTACTGATAAATTTTTTACAATCAAATACTATTACGAAGATACTCTTTATAACAAAACTATCGTTAAAAAGATAAAAGAGGCTTTAGGTGGTGATGATGCGAGTGAATTTGAGTTGATATTTTCAGCCCATGGTTTACCGCAGAGCATAATCGATAAGGGTGATCTTTATATGAAACATATAAAACAAAATGTTTTTTATGCAAGAAAAGAGCTTTTAAAAGAGGGTGTAAATTTTTACAAAACTCATCTAGCTTACCAATCAAGACTTGGTCCAATAGCGTGGATAAAGCCTTATTTGGATGATAAATTAAAATCTTTGCAAAAGAAAAAAGTAATTATATATCCTATAGCTTTTTTAATTGATAATTCAGAAACAAAATATGAGTTAGATATGGAATATAAAGAGTTAGCCGATAAATTAGGCTTTGAAGATTATAGAGTGGCAAGCGCTCCAAACAAGGATATAGATGAAACAATTATAAAGATATACAATGAGATGCTCATAGCTTCTTCTGATAAAAAGGTTGGTGCATTGGATAGACATAATTAATTTGTTATAAAAAGTGAAATTTCATCGCTAAGAAAATAATCTGTATTATAAATCACATTATTCTTTCTTTTTAATTTTTTTTCTTGTAATAAAATTTTTATATTTTCCATCTCTTTTTTATTAAATTTATCTATATTTATCCCAATTTTGCTTCTAAGCCCTAAGAAAATCTTCTCTACATGTAAATCGTCTTTACTTAAAATTTCAATATCTCTTTTAAGCGGATTTTGGATAAAATTTTCTATATTTTTAGATGGATAAAATCTTCTATTTTTCAAGAAACCAACTGCACCTGAGCCGATACCCATATAATCATCTCCCTCCCAATATCCAAGATTATGGATGCTATTGTATGTCCCAAAGTTTGATATTTCATATTGTGGAAATCCAATATTTTGTATGTCATTTGTAAACTTTTTTGCAAGCCCTATCGAATCTATTGCGACTTGAGGAGTTTTCGCAAAAGGTGTATCTTTTTCTATCGTAAGAGAATAAGCACTGATGTGATTGATAGGCAATGATTTAGCTATTTTTAAATCATCTTGCAAAAGCTTTTTTGTATCCATCTTTGTTCCGTAAATCAAATCAAGCGATATATTTGTAAAACCTACTTCATTTGCATGATTGATAGCTTTTATGGCTTGTGGTTTACTGTGATTTCTTCCTAGAAATTTTAATTTTTTTTCATTAAAACTTTGAACGCCAAAGCTGATTCTATTTATACCAAGTTTTTTCATTCCACTTAACCACTTCTTTGTAGCAGAGTTTGGATTTGCTTCGCTAGTTATCTCTGCATCTTTTTTTAAATATGGCAAGATGATTTTAAAAAATTCAAAATAAAGCTCAGGATTAACTGTAGAGGGTGTTCCTCCACCTATAAAAAGAGATTTTATACTATTTGGCTTTGGCTTAAAAATACTTAATTCATATATTAACTGCTTCACACAAGCTTGCATGTAAGAAGATTTTAAATCAAACTTATCAACATAAGAGTTAAAAGCACAATAATGGCATTTGCTATCACAAAATGGAATATGGAGATATATAAGCATTTACAAATCACTTTTTTGATATTATTACTCCATCAACTAAATACATCAACTTTTGATGTTTTAGTTTTGTTCATAGACGAGGCAGATTTATGAAGGCTTAGCCAAAGCTAAGTTGAATGAATCTAACGAAGTATATGGGCAAAACTAAAGCACCCGAAGGGAAAACAGATACTTGGCAATCTGCAAACAGAAAAATTCTTGAATTAGCTATTGCTAGTCCTACAAATTTTTCTGTTCACATCTCACCAAGTCTCTGTTTTTCAAAAATTGGTGTATTTAGTTGGTGAAGTAATATTATATCAAAATAAATGAAAGATAAAATATGGATGAGATAAAAAAATACAGACCAAATGTTGCTGCTGTGATATTATCTAGCAAATATCCTTTTGTATGTGAATATTTCATAGCTAGAAGAAATGACATAAAAGATGTTTGGCAATTTCCACAAGGTGGAATCGATGAGGGAGAGAGTGCAAAAGAGGCACTTTATAGGGAGCTAGAAGAGGAAATTGGGACAAATAAAATAGAGATACTTTGTAAGTATCCGCAGGAAGTAAGATATGATTTCCCTAAAACCATAGCTAAAAGAATGTATCCATTTGATGGACAGAGTCAGACTTATTTTTTAGTAAAATTAAAAAATGATGCGAAGATAAAATTAGATACCAAACATCCAGAATTTGATGATTTCAAATTTGTAAAAAGAAAAAAGATATTTGATACGGTTGCGTATTTTAAACGACCAGTTTATCAAGAAGTTATAAATTATTTTAAAAAAGAGGGCTATTTATAAAATGTTAATAGTGCAAAAGTATGGTGGGACTAGTGTTGGTAGTGTTGAACGGATAAAAGAAGTTGCTAAGCGAATCGCCAAAAGTAAAAAAGAGGGCAATGATATAGTAGTTGTAGTGTCTGCTATGAGTGGTGAGACTAATAAATTAGTAGAGCTTGCAAGCAAATTTAGTCAAACTCCAAAAAGAAGAGAGATGGATTTGTTGCTTAGCTCTGGTGAGAGAGTAACTAGTGCGCTCTTGGCTATTGCTTTGACGGATATGGGTTTTGAAACTGTCGCGATGACGGGAAGACAAGCGGGTATAGTGACAAATGGCATGCATACTAAGGCAAGGATTGAGTATATAGATAAGAAGCCTATAGAAAAAGAGCTCAAAAAAGGCAATATGGTTGTTGTCGCTGGTTTTCAAGGCATCACAGAAGTAGGAGAAGTTTCAACTCTAGGAAGAGGTGGTAGCGATTTAAGTGCAGTTGCTATTGCAGGTTCTTTAAATGCCGATCTTTGCGAGATTTATACTGATGTTGATGGGATATATACAACCGATCCAAGGATTGAGCCTAAAGCTAAAAAATTAAAAGAAATCAGCTATGATGAGATGCTAGAACTTGCAAGTTTAGGTGCTAAAGTTTTACAAACAAGGTCAGTTGAGCTTGCTAAAAAATTAAATGTAAAATTAGTGACAAGAAGTAGTTTTAATGACAATGAAGGTACATACATATTAAGAGAAGAGGACATTATGGAAAAACCATTAGTTAGCGGTATAGCGATAGATAAAAATCAAGCCAGAGTTACATTAAGAGGTGTCTCAGATAAGCCTGGAATTGCAGCTGAAATTTTTAGAAAACTTGCTGAGGATGGTGTTAATGTTGACATGATTATCCAAAATGTTGGACTTGAGGGTGAAACAAATCTCGGTTTTACAGTGCCAAAAGATGAGTTAGACACAACAAAACAATCCATGGAAGATATCAATGCTTCGCAGAGTCTTGAGTTTGATCAAGAAGTCGTAAAAGTTTCAGTTGTTGGTGTTGGTATGAAATCCCATAGTGGTGTTGCATGTACCGCCTTTGACACATTAGCAGATGAGGGTATAAATATAGAAATGATAAGTACAAGCGAGATAAAAGTTTCTATGGTTATAAGTGAAAAATATGGTGAATTAGCTGTTCGAGCTTTGCATGACGCATATAAACTCGATAATTAGTGTGATTTTTTAATGCAAAAATTCCTAAAATGGACACTTGATAATATAAGAAAAGACAGCTCTGCCATGAGTTGGATGGAAGAGAAGAGATTTGAGTGGGTGCCATTAAATATTTCAATGCTTAAAAACCTACTTGATGGACATACTATTATACTCGTAACTGATGATGATAGAGAGTGGTTTTGTGAATATATACTAAAAGACATAAATAAACTGGCAAAAAATAGGCCACTTCTTCCTTTTTTCTCTTTGAAATCTTTGTATCCAAATTTGAGGAATATAAAAACAAATATGGATATAGAATTACTCGAAAATATGCTCTATCAAGCTTTCCCTAATGGTTATACATATTTTTATATAGGTAAAAATAACAATATTAAGATGCAAATAATAAAAAGAAGAAATGATAGCTTTGTTTGGGTTATGGATGAGCAACTGCAAAATAGTTTTTTTCTAAACTCAAATGATGAAAATCTAGATATAAAACTAATACAGTTATATAAGCTTTTAGATAAAAGTATCAATGCCTTGCTTTTTGCCGAAGTTGACTTTGAAAGTGAATGAACAAAGATTGCAAAGTTACATACTAGTTTGCAAAAATCTACAAATCGCTTATGATTCCTTAAAAGAGGAGTTAGCTGGGCAAAATTGTAAATATTTCACAAAAGATTCAAAAGATGATTTTTTACTTGATGATGCAAAAAATGTAGTAAAAGAAGCTTATATAGCAGAGTCGGACACAAAAATTTTAATTTTAGGAGCAAAATCTTACAATATTTATGCTCAAAATTCACTTTTAAAAATCTTAGAAGAGCCACCAAGAAATATCATTTTTATCCTTGTTTGTGAAACTAAAAATATATTTTTGCCAACAATCCGTTCAAGACTTTTATCTAAAGAGCTAAAATCAAATGAAAATAAAATCGATATCAATCTTGATATTAAAAATCTTGACTTAGCTAAGATATATGATTTTGTTAAAGAAAATTCTAGGATTAGCAAAAATGATTTAAAAAGTTTGATTCAAGGTATCGTTAATATCGCAATTCGTGAAAATCAAATCTCGTTTAATACAAAAGAGATGGAACATTTTGAAAAATTGCTTCAACTCGCTGAATTAAACACAAGGCCAAACAATATTTTAATCTCTCTTCTTTTAACAATTTATCTAAAAAAGGGTTGATGTGGAATTGTATAAAATTTCAAATGATATTTCACTCGATGTTTTTTTGCAAAAATTGGGAACTACGAAAGAGGGCTCAAAGATATTGTGTGCAAAATCAAAAGTAGAGTTTTTCTACATAAAAAATCTAAGAACACCAGCTGCAAATATACTAAAACAAGATGCTCTTTCGCTTGGTGCTGATTTGGCAGTCCCTAAAAATTGTGTCACATGTGAAGAAAAATATACCGATGCCTTGCTGATGGCTACTGCTGACCAATTACATAAATTATCCAAAAAAGAGAAAATCCAGCCTTTTGGACTAAAAGAACTTTCTGAAAAAATTAGTAAATTTCCTGCTAGAAAAAAAAGAAAAACTCAAATAATGGGTGTTTTAAATGCAAACGAAGATAGCTTTTTTTCCAAAAGTAGATTTAATCACAATAATGCCGAAGCTAAAATAGAAAATATGATTGAAGAAGGTGCTAATATCATCGATATCGGTGGTGTGTCTAGCAGACCGGGAAGTACTCCTGTGAGTGGGGATGAAGAATTTAATAGAGTTAAGGATATCATCGATACTGTTTATAAAAAAAACCTTTTCAAATATGCACAGTTTTCACTTGATAGCTACTCTCCTAAATCTTTGGATTACGCACTAAATAAGGGTTTTAGCATAGTAAATGATATAACTGCTTTGCAAGATAAAGAAGTGGCAAAAGTGGCTTCGAGATATAACGCAACAGTGGTTATCATGCATAAACTTGGAAGCACAAAAGATATGCAAAAAAATCCAACTTATGATGATGTGATGTTGGATGTAGATGATTTTTTTAAGCAAAGAATTGAGATAGCAGATGAATTTGGTATAAAAAATATAATCTTAGATGTGGGAATTGGTTTTGGAAAGACACTTGGACACAACTTGTCTCTTATCAAAAATATGGAGCATTTTTTACACTTTGGTTTCCCTATTTTAGTTGGGGCTAGCAGAAAATCTATGATTGACATGATAACTCCAAGCTTGGTTGAAAACAGGCTTGCTGGTTCGTTGACACTTCACCTTGAAGCTTTGAGAAATGGTGCTAGCATAGTGCGTGTTCATGATGTAAAAGAGCATTTTCAAGCTATAAAAGTACAAAATGCACTAGAGGGTTCTTTTTGATGGAATTTGAATTCTATAATTATGTTATATTTTTGGGTGCTGGTTTTTTAGCTGGATTTGTTGATTCTATTGCTGGAGGAGGAGGGATTATTACGGTTCCTGTTTTGATGGCTTCAGGATTGCCTCCTCATATCGCTCTTGCTACAAATAAACTCCAAAGTACATTTGGAAGCTTTACGGCATCACTAAATTTTATAAGAAAAGGGTTAGTTAGTTTAAAAGAGGTTTATCTCGGTATATTTTTTACTCTTATAGGCGCAATGATAGGCACAAAAACTATACTTTTGCTTGATGCAAGTGTTTTAAATAAAATCATCCCTTTTATGCTGATTTTGATTTTTATATATACATGGTTTAACCCAAAACTAGGGCATATAGATAAAAAAGGTAAGCTCTCTAGCCCACTGTTTTTTCTTATTTTTGGCATATTGATTGGATTTTACGATGGCTTTTTTGGTCCAGGCACTGGAACATTTTGGACGATTGCATTGGTTACTTTGATGGGTTTAAATCTAAAAAAAGCAACTGCTACTACAAAAATCATGAACTTTACAAGCAATGTAGTATCTTTAGGAGTGTTTTTATTTAGTGGAAATGTACTTTTCATTATAGGTATCTTGATGGGATTTGGACAAATATTTGGAGCATTTATAGGCTCATCTTTGGTAGTAAAAAAAGAGGTAACTTTTATAAGAGTTTTTTTTCTTATAATCGTAGGAATTACAATTTTAAAATTGATATATGACAGTTGGTTAAAATGAATATACAAGAATATGAAAAAAATATTAAAGTATTAAATAGCTGGGCAAAAGCTTATTATACGCTAGATAATCCGATAGCAAGTGATGAGGAGTACGATAAACTCTATAAAAAAGTAGTAAATTTTGAAGAAAATCATCCAGATATGATATCCCCCATAAGTCCTACATGTAGGGTTGGAGGGGTTGTGCTAGAAGGCTTTAAAAAAGCAGAGCATATAAAAAGAATGTGGAGCATGGAAGATATATTTGATGCAGATGAATTAGATGATTGGATAAAAAGAGTAGAGAAGACGATTGATGATTTTACCTATTATTGCGAGCCAAAATTTGATGGTGCTAGTTTAGATATTGTTTATGAAAATGGGAAACTGGTACAAGCTATCACTAGAGGAGATGGGAAAATTGGCGAAGATGTAACACAAAATGCTAAAACTATAAGCTCTATTCCTCTTGAAATTGACTATAAAGAGTTGATTAGTATAACTGGTGAAGTTGTGATAAGAAAAAGCGATTTTGAATTAATCAATAAATTAAGAGAAGAAAATGCACAAGATACATTTGCAAATCCAAGAAATGCAGCTGCTGGAAGTTTAAGACAACTTGATACTAAAATAACCGCAAAAAGAAAACTTGTGTTTTACCCTTGGGGTGTTGGTGAAAATTCTTTAAAATTTGATTTACTTAGTGATGTTATGGATTTTGTATATAATCTTGGTTTTTTAAAACCACCCAAGAGAGTCATAACTAAAGACAGGGAAAGAGTCGTATCTTTTTATCAAGACCTCACAAAAACACGGGAAAATATACCTATGATGCTTGATGGCATGGCTATAAAGATAGATGAATTAGTGCATGAGAGAGAACTTGGATATACGGTAAAGTACCCTAAATGGATGGTTGCTTTTAAATTTCCGGCTATTGAAAAAGTCACCAAAATCATAGATATTATAGTCCAAGTAGGAAGGACTGGTGTATTGACTCCGGTTGCAATTTTAAAACCTGTAGATATAGATGGTGCTATTGTTGAGCGAGCTACGCTTCATAATTTTGATGAAATACAAAGAAAAGATATACAGATAAATGACACCATCATCATCATTAGAAGTGGGGATGTTATACCAAAAGTGACAAAAGTTTTGATTGACAGAAGAGATGGCACTCAAAGGAAGATTCCAAGACCTACACTTTGCCCGGTATGCGGTAGCGAAGTGTTAGATGAGGGTATATTGATAAAATGCCAAAATTTGTCTTGTTCTGCAAGGGTTGTAAACTCTATCATACATTATGCCTCTAGGAAATGCATGAATATAGACGGTCTTGGCGATAAAATAGTTGAACTTTTATATGAAAAAAATCTTATCAAAAGTATCGAAGATATTTACAGCCTTCATTTGGAGGATTTGTTGAGTTTAGAAGGTTTTAAAGAGAAAAAATCTGAAAATTTGATAAATTCTATACAAAAATCAAAAAAAGTGGAATTAAATAAATTTATAAATTCGCTAGGAATTGAACATATAGGTGAAGTTGCTGCTACAAAAATCGCAGATAATTTTGGGTTAAATTGGTTTGAGGTTGATTATGAACAAACTATAAATGTTGATGGCTTTGGAGAAGAGATTGCAAAAAGCTTGGAAGAATTTATAAGGGTAAATAAAACAAGAATTTCAAATTTAATTCAAATTTTAGATATCCAAAAGCCCAAAAAAGAAGAGACTATTGACTCTATATTTAGTGACAAAACTGTAGTTATAACTGGAACAATGGCACTTTCAAGAGATGAAATTCAAGATATCTTGGAGCGTCACGGAGCCAAGATAACCAAAAGTGTATCTAAAAAAACTGATTTTGTTGTTTATGGCAAAGATGCTGGTAGTAAATTTGACAAAGCAAAAAAGATTGGGGTAAAATTATTAAGTGAAGAGGAGATGTTTGATGCGTTTAGATAATTATCTTTTTCAAAATTCTTATGCTCAAAGCAGAAATAAAGCACAAGAGCTTATAAAAAGCTCGCAAGTATTTATAGACGGCAAGATTATAAAAAAAGCAAGTTTTGCTGTTGATGACTCCATGAAAATAGAGGTACTTGATTTTAAACAATATGTCAGCAGAGCTGGTTATAAATTAATAGCATTTTTAAAAGCCCAAGATATCATATTAATAGACGGCAAAACTTGTCTGGATGTAGGGAGTAGCACGGGTGGTTTTGTGCAAGTTTTACTAGAAGAGGGTGCAAAAAAAGTAACTGCTGTAGATGTGGGAGCAAATCAGCTACATGTTAGCTTGAAAAAGTATGAAAATTTAGAGGTTTTTGAACAAACTGATATAAGAAAATTTCAAACAGATGCCAAGTTTGATATAGTTACATGTGATGTCTCTTTTATAGGAGTTGAACAAATCTTAAAAGAAATAGATAAGTTTGCCAAAGAGTATATAATCATACTATTTAAACCTCAATTTGAAGTTGGAAATCATGTCAAAAGAGATAAAAAAGGTGTTGTGAAAGATAACTTTGCTATAAAAAAATCAAAAGAAAAATTTGAAGCATTAGCACAAGAGACTTGGGATTTGATATATTTTAAAGACTCCGTTATCAAGGGAAAGGAGGGTAATGTTGAAACATTTTACTGCTTTAAAAGAAGATAGCATTGACTCGATTGCTATCGGAAACTTTGATGGTTTGCATTTAGGACATAAACAATTGATAGACAGATTAAGTCCAAATGGCGCTTTGCTGGTGATAGACAGAGGACGAGCAAATCTTACGCCAAATAAAAATAGAAGTAGATATGTGGATTATCCATGTTTTTATATAAAATTTGAAGATATAAAAGAACTTGATTGTATCGGTTTCATAAAATTTTTGATGAGCAAGTTTCCAAACCTAAATAAAATTATTGTTGGATATGATTTTAAATTTGGTGTAAATAGGTCTTGTAATTTAGTGGATTTGAAAAAATATTTTAAAGGCAAGATTGATGTAGTGAAGGAATTTTTTATAGATGATATATCAGTTCATTCCTCAACTATAAGAACTTTGTTAAAATACGCGAATATAAAAAAAGCAAATATTTTACTTGGTAGAAATTATTGTATTGATGGTATTGTGATTAAGGGGCAAGGATTAGGAAAAAAAGAGTTAGTACCAACCTTAAATATAGACACAAAAAACTATTTATTGCCAAAAGATGGTGTATATAAAACCAAAACAAAGATAAATGACAAATTTTACCCCTCGGTCACATTTATTGGGATAAGGCAGAGTACAGATGGCAAGTATTCATGCGAGTCACATGTAATCAATGAAGATGTTAAAAGCGTAAAAAGCACAACTATATGTTTTTTAGATTTCATAAGAGAAAATAAAAAGTTTGAAAACTTAAGTGAGCTAAAATTACAGATTTCTAAAGATATTAAGAAGGCGCTTTTATAGATGGATAAAGTTTTTAGTCAAAGCATAGAGAAGCAGTTCGAGTTTGATGAAAAAGTGGCTAGTGTATTTGATGACATGCTAGATAGATCAATTCCTTTTTATAAAGAAGTTATATCGTTGATATGTGAAGTTATTGATGCTAATGTTAGTGATCATTCTATTATTATAGACCTTGGATGTTCCACTGCAAATACATTGTTAGAATTAAGTCGAAAAAGCGATAAAAATTTGGATTTGATTGGTTATGACAACTCTGATGCAATGCTTTCACATGCAAGAAAAAAAGTTGCTGCTTATGGGGCGCGGATTACTCTTGTGAATGCTGATATATTGGGTTTAAACTTTAAAAAGTGTGATGTAATAATCGCAAATTATATGCTACAATTTGTAAGACCACTGAAGAGAATTCACTTGATAAATAAAATTTACGAGGGGTTAGAGGATGATGGACTCTTTATATTTAGCGAAAAAGTTATATTTGAAGACAAAAAGCTAGATAAACAAATGATAGACATATATTATGACTTTAAAAAATCCCAAGGCTATAGTAAATTTGAAATTTCGCAAAAAAGAGAAGCCTTGGAGAATGTTTTAGTACCTTACACTCAAAAAGAAAATATAAAAATGATTAAAGATGCTAAATTTAAACAAGTTGAAGTTATATTTAAATGGGGCAACTTTGTAACATTTTTAGCTAAAAAATAAGTCAGGCTGCGTTTTTTTGAGATGATTAATGATGCTGATTATCTCTGGCGGACCCATTTCCATATCGTCATCGTCTCCTAACACTTCATCTATAGCATCTATATAAGCATCAGTTGCCTGTTGCAATTTTTCTTCTTGAACACCTGCGAAATACAGTGCAACGCTAAGCATATCTGTTAATTGTAAAGCCAACTCTTCTATATCCAAATCTAAATCTTCTTCTCTCATTTTACACTTCCTGTTTTTTTAGTTATTAAGTCAATTACCTGTTTTTTTATATTGTTATAAATAAAACTATCTTTAAATCCGCTAAATAGCCCACCACTAGCATTTGGATGTCCTCCTCCATTTGCAAGCTTTGCGGCCATTTTACTTACATCCACCACTCCATTTGCTCTAAAACTAACCGTTTTTCTAGAAGTTATATCCATAAAGAAATCAAAATCTGGATTTGCTTTTAAAAAGTCATTTCCTATGACGGATACATTTCCTATGTTGTAAGTCAATATCCCCTTGTGTCCCATGTATTTTATGGACATCTCATCTCTGTTTTTAGTTAATAATTTTACATTAAATTTGGAGATAAGATTATTTAGTGTATCATCATTTTTATCTTTTAAAATCTCTTTTTTAATTTTATGAAGATTTTCATCAAGTGCTATATGAGCATTCTCTAGCTGGAAAAATGGTTGAATTTTACTCAATATTTCAAATATATACTTAGAATTCTCACTTGGAAACATGATTCTATTTATCTCTCTAGCACCACTTACTAGCCCGAGACAAACTTTGCCTAGCTCAAACTCATCTTTATAATCAAGCCATATATCCACAGCATTTACAACATCTACGAAATTTGATAATTTTTCATCTTTTTTATATAAACTTGAGAAAAAATCATAAGTTATTTTTGTCGCACATCTAGTATCATCAAGGTAGTACCATTCAAAAGCATTTGCACAATCTTGACCAGATTTATGGTGGTCAAGTAAGAGAATCATAGTCTGTGTTGATGTTATTTTTACTCTTGAATCAAAATCCTTTGCCTGTTCTGGTGTTAGGTTTAAGTCAGTTATGAGTATTATATTTTTTTGATATCCGTCTTTTTGTATGTCATTAAATATCTCGTTAAATCTTTCATTTATCTCTCTTCCATAATTTGAATTATAAAATCCTATGTTGTTAAAATAGTGATTTGATACCATTTGGCATCCATATCCATCTAAATCTGTATGCGATAAATGGTAAATTTTACATGTATCATTTTTATTCATGTGTTCCCTTATAAATTTTCAATTTCTATAGTTCCTAAAACCTCAAATTTTACATTTGAGTCTATCTCTGCATGGCTTAAGACCACCACATCAAGGTTGAATTTTTCAAAAATATCACTTAAAGATTTTCTTAAAAGTGGATCAACAACTATTATAACTGGTGCAACACCTTTTTGCAACACTTTTGCCGCTTCATCACTCATGGCTTGCACAAGCGTATTTATCTGCCCGATGTTTAGTATCAAATCTCTCACGCCATCTCTGTCATGTAAGGCATCCAAAATCTTTTGTTCCGTTGTAGTGTTAAATGTTAAAAGTTTTATAACACCCTCATCATCCTTATATATTTTTGTTATAATTCTTGAAAGTTTCGAACGAACTTGCTCCACAATGATTTCTACATTTTTAGTGATTTCAGCTATATCGCTTATGGTTTCTAAGATTGTAAGCATATCTTTTATAGGAATTCTCTCGTGCAATAGTGCTTTTAAAACTTTTTGAATTAACCCTATATTTGCAACTTTAAGACAATCTTCCACAACAACAGGAAAATTTTCTTTTGTTTTTTCTATTAGAGATTGCACTTCTTGTCTAGTCAAAAGTTCTTCAGAATATTTCTTGATAAGCTCACTTAGATGAGTAGAGATAACAGTTGCAGGGTCAACAATAGTATAACCTTTTATGATGGCATCTTCTTTTGTGTCTTTTTCAATCCATAAAGCATCAAGCCCAAATGCTGGTTCTTTTGTTGCCATTCCGTCTATCTTTTCCATCGCCAAGCCACTATCCATCGCCAAAAATTTATCTGGATATATCTCACCATCACCAATCTCAGCACCTTTTAGCAAAAACTGATATTCATTTGGCTGAAGATGTAAATTATCACGAATTCTAACTTGTGGTATCAAGTAGCCATAATCTGTAGCTATTTTTCTTCGCATGCTTTTAATTCTATCTAGCAAATCACCACCTTGTGAGGCGTCAGCTAGTTTTATAAGTTGGTATCCAAGATCAAGTTCCAAAATTTCAAGTTTCAGTATATCGTTTAACGCTTTTTCTTCTTCCTCTTTTAATTGTGTTTTTGATTTAGTTGGTGCTGTTTGTTGCGCCCCAGTTTCTTGCTGGGTTTTTGTATCAATTTTTGGAGCTAGTAAATTACTTATAGAAAAGCCATCTTCCACACTTTTTTTCATAAGATACCCGAGTGTCAAAAATATTAAACCAACAAAACCCAATGACAAGGTAGGTAAACCAGGAACCAATGCAAATAAAATCAAAATAAAACCAACGATAAAAAGTGTTTTATAATCCCCAAACAGTTGGTTCATAGCGCCAGTTGCAAAATTTTCATCACCCTTGTTTGCTCTAGTTATGATGATACCAGTTGCAGTTGAGCTGATGAGAGCTGGAAGTTGCGATACCAAACCATCACCAATCGTAAGTATTGTATAAGTTTTTGCACTCGTAGCCAAATCTAGATCATATTGAAATGCACCGATTAAAAAACCACCTATTATATTTATAATCGTGATTATGATTCCAGCTACCGCGTCACCTTTTACAAATTTGCTAGAACCATCCATCGCACCATAAAAGTTCGCTTCTTGTATGATTTCTTCTCTTCTTTGTCTTGCTGTTTTTTCATCAATCAAACCAGCATTTAAATCTGCATCTATTGCCATCTGCTTTCCAGGCATCGCATCTAGTGTAAATCTAGCTGCTACTTCCGCAACCCTAGTTGAACCTTTGGTTATAACCATAAAGTTTATCAAAACTAAAATAGAGAAAACTATAACACCTATGACATAGTTTCCCCCAACAACAAACTCACCAAAACTGGCGATTATATCACTAACAGCCCCTGGACCTTTGTGTCCATTGCTTAAAATCATTCTAGTAGTTGCTATATTTAAAGAGAGTCTATAAAGGGTGATTATGAGTATAAGTGTCGGAAAAGTTGTTAAATCAGTTGGTTTTGGTATATAAAGTGCTATCAAAATGATTAAAACCGAAATAGACAAAGATATGGTCAAAAAGAAATCTAGTGCATAACTTGGAAGCGGTACTATTATGATAGCTAAGATTGCTATGACAAATATAACCATAACTAAGTCTTTGGATTTTAATATTGGGGCAAACAGTGTGCCAAATATTGAGATAAAGCTTTTCTTTTTTATCTTTTTTGCCTTATTTTTCGATTAAATCTTTTAGTGTGATGCTATCAAGAAAGAGATCAATCTTAAATTGTAATTTTGTTAAAACTGGTAAAATTTTGCAAAATTCTTCTTTTCCACTAGGGCATTTTGATTCTGATGATGAACACTCAAAAACTTTTGCTTGCTTTTTTTCTGCACACTCAATGATGGTTTTTATGGATAACTCATCCGCTGGCACGGCAAGAAGAAATCCACCTTTAGTGCCTTTAAAAGATTTTAAAAGATTATTTTTTGCAAAAGTTTGTAATATCTTTGCTAAAAAACTTTTAGATATGCCTAGTTCTTTTGAAAGAGCTTCGACATCATGAGGTTTATCTTGTTTTGCGATAATTATCAAAGATAAAAGAGCATATTCACTAGCTTTTGTTAGTAGCATTTAAAAACCTTTATTTTTCTCTTAAATATTTTTAATTAAATAAGACAAATATTGTACTAAATTTATCATTAAGAACATATTTAAGCATCTCGTACGCCTTTAAGTTTTAGATACTCATCGCAGCTAAGTTCAAGTTCTTTATCTGTTCCTATTGCTTCAATCTTTCCATGTTTTAGTACAATTATTCTATCGGCTTTTTTGATTGTACTTAGTCTGTGAGCGATAACGAGTGTGATTTTATCTTTTATGAGATTTTCTATGGCTTTACTTATCTTTTGTTCGCTTTTACTATCAAGCGCACTAGTTGCCTCATCAAGTATCAATATCTTAGGGTCTTTATAAATAGCTCTTGCTATCGCAATCCTTTGCCTTTGACCGCCTGAAAGATTTGTTCCAAATTCATCTAAAGTGGTATAAATCCCATCTTTTAAATTCTCGATAAAATCATAAGCATTTGCTTTTTTAAGTGCATCTATCACCATTTGCTCATCAATTTCCTCACCATAAGCGATATTTGAAGCAACGCTTTCGTTAAATATATAAACTCTTTGAGTGACTATTGCTACAGAGTTTCGAAGACTTTTTAATGAAAAAGATTTTAGATTTATATTGTTAATCGAAATGCTACCACTATATGGGTCAAAAAGCCTAATCAACAAATTAACAAGTGAACTCTTTCCACCACCACTATTTCCAACCATTGCGATAAACTCACCTTGTTTTATATCCAAGTTGATGCCATTAAGTGCGATTTTATCATCATATTTTAAGACTACGCCTTTATAAGATATATTTTTTATAATCTTAGGTATCTCTTGATTTCCACTTTTTATCTCTGGTTTTAAGTCGAGCAAGAAAAATATCCTTTCACTAGCCGCTACAGCGTCTTGAAGGCGGTTATATAAACTTGAAATTCTTTTTATCGGAGTATAAAGCATAAAAAGAGCAGTCAAAAACGAGAAAAAACTACCAACACTCATAGTTCCTTCTATGACTTCTTTTCCACCTATTATGATAACAGTAGCAACTCCTACAGCTCCTAAAGTCTCCATGATAGGGCTGATTATCGCTGAAATTTTTACACTTTTCATCGTTAAATTAAAGTATTTTTTATTGTCATTTTGAAAAAGCTTATGCTCATGTTCTTCTGCGCAGTTTGCTTTTATGATTTCTATATTATTAAATATCTCACTAAGTTTTGCTGTGATATCAGAAATCTTTTCTTGAGACATTCTCGAAATCTTTTTCATCTTTTTTGCTAGTTTGCTAAGTGGATAAATTGCAAGGGGCATAATTATCAAAGAGAAAAAAGCCAACTCTTTGCTTTGATATATCACAACCCCAGCAAGTCCAACAATTGTAAAAAATTCTCTAAAAAATTCTGGAATTAGATTGGAAACTACAGATTTTATCCGTTCTACATCATTTGTATTTCTGCTTATAAGTTCACCCGTGCGATATTTGTGAAAAAAAGACAAATCTAGCGTGAGTATATTGCTTAACAGCGTATCCCTAAATCTTCTGATTATATCTTGCCCTATGCGCTCAGTAAAGTAAGTTTGAAGATATCTGCCACCTTCTTTAACAACATATACCACTATGATAGCATAAGGAAGAAGATGCAACATATGGATATCTTTTGCTATAAATATCTTATCTAGTAGAGGCTTAACAAGGTAAGCAGAAGCCGCAGTTCCGCTTGAAGTCATAATCATACCGATAATTGCGAAGATAAAATACGGTATATAATCTTTAAAATAGGGGGTAAATCTTTTTAACAATTTTTTTAGATTATTGTTCATCAATTTTTTCCCATTGTGTGCCATTTGGCGTATCCATAAGTGAGATTTTTAATTTCGTTAATTCATCCCTTATGGCATCTGCTTTATTATAATCTTTATCTTTCTTTGCTTCATCTCTTTTTTGAATTAAATCTTCTATGACTTGCTTTTCATCTGCTGTGATTCCAAGCTGGAAATAACTATAAGGATTTTTATAACCTATGCCTAAAATGTTATCTAAAAGTTCTATGTTTGCATTAATTTCTTGTTTATATGCTCTGTTTTTTGGTTCACTATCAAGTTTTTCATTTGCAGTTGTTAGCATATCATCTACCACCGAAAGAGCCACTGATATATTTAAATCATCGCTTAGCGCGTCCATTAATCTCTTTTTAAAATCTTTATCAACAAGAGAACTTTTTAATCCATACACTCTCTTTTTAAGTCTATAAATTTTGTCTAATCTTTTTTTATTTATCAATAAATCTTCTTGGGAAAAATTAAAATTTGCCCTATAATGAGTACAGAGTAGATAAAATCTCAATATCTCACCATCATAAATATTCAAAGCATCTTTTAGGAAAAAACTGTTTCCTAAAGATTTACTCATTTTCTCGCCATTTATCGTTACAAATCCATTGTGCATCCAGTATTTTGCTAGCTCTTGCCCACTATGACACCTTGTTTGAGCCGCTTCATTTTCATGGTGAGGAAAAAGTAAATCCATACCACCACCGTGTATATCAATCTGGTAAGGAGCGTCAAGATTTGCTATGTGTTTTTCAATCATACAAGAGCATTCGATATGCCAGCCAGGTCTTCCGTCTCCAAAACTTGCCTTGTAAGTTGGCTCACCAAGTTTAGAGAATTTCCATAACGCAAAATCTTTTGGATTTTTTTTGCTATCATTTGTATTGGCTCTTGCTTGAAGATTTTGTGTATCTATTTGCATGTGAGAAATGCTTAGGTATTTTTCATCTTTTGTAGTATCGAAGTATATGCCATCATCTAACATGTAAGCATTGTCTTTATCTAATAAATCTTGCACAAATTCTATGATTTCATCTATGGTAGTTGTAGCTTTTGGTTCAATATCTGCGTCGCTGACACCTAGCTCATGCATCTCGTCTTTATACCGTTTTATGTAAAAGTTTGTTAAATCCTGAAGTGTTTTGCCACTGTTTTTCATCTTTTTTATGATTTTATCATCAATATCTGTAAAATTTTTAACAAAAATAACCTTGTAATTAAGCCCTATTAAAACTCTTCTTAGTAAATCAAAAGCGATAGAGCTTCTTGCATGCCCTAGATGTGCATCATCATAAACAGTGGGTCCGCAAACATATATCTTTGCTTCATTTTTAACTATCGGTTCAAATGGTACTTTTTTTTTCAAAACTGAATCATATATAAACATCTATTATATCCTTAAACCATAAAAGTAGGGCAACTTCAACACTTAAAATAAGTAAAAGTTGTAAAATTTTTTTAAGTGAAATTATATCTAAAAATTGTTTTACTCCAAATGAATTGATAGTAAAAATAAACAAAACAAATCCAGATATTGAGCTAGCAAGGGCTAACCCTGCTACACCTAAAGGCTTTATGAGTGCAAGTGATAAAAGCACATTTGAGCCAAGCGAGTATAGTGAGATTTTAGCTGCTATCTTTTGTTGATTTTTTGAATAAAGCCACAAAGAGAAGATTTTAGAAAGCCCATAAGGCAATAGCCCAATCATATACATGCTAAGCACTTGCGATGTATGAAGTGCATTTATGTCCGTAAAAGAGCCTCTTTGGAAAAGAAGTTTTGTGATCTCATCACTTAAAATAATGCCTCCTACCATAGAGATGCTAAGAGTAAAAGTTAAAAACCAAAAAGATTTTTCCATCAATTTAAGTGCGTTTTGTTCGTCATTGGCTTTTAACATTCTTGCAATCTTTGGAAATATTCCAACACTTAAAGCGATAGCAAAAAGAGCAAGTGGAAGTTGGAAAACTCTATTACCATAATATAAATAACTTATGCTCCCGCTGGCTAAAAAACTAGCTAACCAAGTATCTAAAAAAGCAGAAATTTGGGCGGTTGAATTTCCTAAAATTGCATGATAGAAAGATTTGTAAAATATCTTTGATTGTTTTTGCTTTTTGCTTTTTTTAGATAATCTGTAACCAACTACAAAAATCTTCAATAATCTTTTTTTCTTGAGTGCTATCAGGTGTGCTATGACTTGCAAAACTCCACCGATAAGTACAGCGTAACTCATGGCATATACTATGTCTTGCTTATTTAAATTTCTACTATACAAAAGGGCAGTTATGAGAGATATATTTAAAAGTGCTGTTGAAAAAGATGTGGTTGCAAAGTGATTTTTGTATTGCAAGAGTGCCGCAAAAAATGAGACACAAAATATCAAAGGAAGATAGTAAAAATTTATAGCTACAAAAGTTGAGGCGAGTTTTATCTTCTTTTCATCGAAGCCTATAGCTATGAGTTTAGTAAAAAAATCACTAAATAGAGTTACAAAAAGAGAAAATAGAAGTAAAAATAGTATAAAACGAATAAAAATTTTATAAGAAAAAAGTGACTTCTTTTTCGCTTTTGCAAAGTTTGGGATAAAGCTTTGAGTAAAAGCACCCTCCGCAAAAATTCTTCTAAAAAGATTGGGTAACTTAAAAGCGATGAAGAAAATATCACTGTATAGATTGGCACCCAATATAGAGGCGCTGAGCAAATCTCTGATAAAGCCAAAAATTCTAGATACTAAGATACCAGCGCTATTGGTAAAAAATGATTTTAAAAACATATAGCAATGATAGCAAAATGAGCGTTAAATGGAGCTTTTATATAAAATATTGTATAATCAAACCGATATCTAGTTAGATGATTTACAAAGAGGGGCGTGTATTGGGTTTTTTTGATAAAATAGCAGGTTCTAGCGATAACCAGCAAGAAAATGCTAATAAGAAAGAAGAATTTAAATCTATAATTATTGATACGCAAAATATCAATGACGAGATTAAAAATATAGCATCAGCAAATAACATAACTCCAAGAGAATTAACATTTAAGGTACTAAAGGTTACCACTGCCTATAGAACACAAAAAGGTGGCGAATATACTGAAATTACCGAAAAAGATAAAAATCTCTTTGATGATAATGATTTTTTATTAAATCCTGAACTTAAAGTTAAACAGCATTTTAAGGTGGAAGTCTTCAATAAAAAAGAAATTGATACAGATGGATTGGTCCCAGAAATAACGCTAAGTGGAAATAAAACTTTAACTAAGATTGTTGTTACTGTTAAGAGAAATTTAGATGTAAAATATTTTACCAAACTAGAATCTAGAATTATAGAAAATATAAATATGAAAAAAGCTCGTGCAAATATTTTAGTTGGTATTCGAGATGAAAAAATGTATGTAGAAGTTAAAAAAATAGTAGCAAATATAAGTATTAATAATTTACTAGATAGCGATTGTACCTTTGTGGCTTGTCAGGGACTAGAAAAAGTTCCAGCGATAAATAGTAGGATTCTTTTTCATTATAAAAATAAAATTGAAGCAAAAGATGGTCAAGATAGAGTTGATTATGCTAGAAGAGGTTTTGTACTAGCAGTGTCAAAAGGTGAGACTATAATCGAGTATATTAAGGCAAAAGTAGGAATTCCTGGGAGAAATTGTCAAGGAAGATTTTTAAGTGTGTCTGAGCCAAAATCAGAAAATGAAATTGTAATTGCTCATACGGAAAATATAATAAAAAAAGAGGATGACGATAAGATTCTTTATCTTGCAAATAAAAATGGATATGTTAATTTTGATAATTCTATATATGATATAGCTGAACAAATGGATATAAAATCAGTTGATTTTAGAACAACCGGTTCTATTGAGACTGATATAAACTCTGATGTAAAAATAAATGTAAAAGAGAGCGATATCTTTAAAGACGCAATTGGACCTGGCATGAAAGTCGAGACTTCTGAAATTCATATAGAAGGAAATGTTGCTAGTGGCGCATTCATAAAAGCAAGAATTGTAGAGATAAAAGGGCAAACTCATAAAACAGCAAAAATAGAAGCTGATGAGGTAAGTATATCAGTTCACAGGGGCACTATTATTGGTAAAAATATAGAGATTGGTAGGCTAGAGGGTGGAACCGTAAGTGGTGATACAGTAAATGTCAAAAATGCAATCGGAGGGACTATAAATGCAAAAAATATTTATGTAGAAGAGTTAACCTCAAATGCATCTTTGAAAGCTAGCAATTTGATTGATATACAAAAAGTAACAGGTAAAAACAATAAGCTTATGATTGACCCATCTTCAACAAAAGAGTTTAAAGAAAGAATTAAAGATATAGATGGTAAGATTAAAAAAATAGGTATAAAATTAAAGCCATATCCAAAAAATTTAGAAAATAAAAAAAGACTTATAATGAATAGTAAATCTATCGTTGAAGACATTAAAAAGAAGATAATAGAACTTAGAAAAAGAAATATAAATCCTCCTAAGACGCTTATGGGCAAAATCAAAGAATATCAAAAAATGGTAAATGAATACAACCTTACACTAAAAGAGTATAAAGAAGAAAAACATAGTTTAATTTCGCTAAAAGAAGATTTGAGCGGCTCGCAAGGTCAGATATTTTCAGCTAAAATTGTAAATCACGGTATCTGGAAAGAATATAATGAGATAAAATTTAAGTTAATTTCTCCTCCAATTGAACTTACTTACAACACAAAAGACAACGAAATCATAAGAGAAATTTCTTTAAAGAAAGTAGATGATGACAACTTTGAAATAAATAGATCAAGCGAGTATAGTTCGTGATTATCGGTGTCCAAGGAGTTGTAGTTAAGAAAGAGCCAACATTTTTACATGTAAGAACTGCAAGTGGTATTACTTACAAGATACTCGTTTCATTGTTTACTTCTTCTAAGGTGACTTCGGATGAAGTTTCTTTGTTTACAACCTTTATAGTGCGTGAAGATCATCACTCTCTTTTTGGGTTTTATGACATGGATGAAAAATATATCTTTGATACAGTTATAAAATTAAATGGTATAGGACCAACAACCGCTCTTGCGGTATGTTCAACTATGACTTCAGCGGATTTTGCAAATGCATTAGCCAGCCAAAGTGTTGAGGCATTTAAAAAAGTTCCGGGAATTGGACCAAAGAGTGCAAAGAGGATATTGGTTGAGTTGAGTGATTTCTCTTTAGATTCTTTGCAAGCTGGAGCCAAAAGTTCTTCCCATACCGAAGCGACTTTGGCACTAGAGAGTTTAGGGTTTAAAAAAGAGCGTATAAAGAAGATTCTTTTAAGTTGTAAAAGTAGCGATACGACGGAACTCATAAAAGAAGCACTTAAAAAATTATAAAAATAATAGGAATTTGATAAAATGAAAATAGCTGTATTGTTTGGAGCAAATAGTTTTGAACACGAGATTAGCATAGTTAGTGCAATTGCTCTAAAAAAGATATTAAAAGAGGAGTTGGTTTATATTTTTTGTGATTATGACAGAAATTTTTATTTAATTCCAACAGATAAAATAACATCAAAAAGATTTAGTAGTGGCGAATATAAAAAAGATAAAAAACTCTACATAAAAAATAGTGGTTTTTATCACAAAACAATGATGAGTGAAAAAAAGATTGATTTTGATGTAGTTTTAAATGTTATACACGGAAGAGATGGTGAAGATGGAAAGATAGCTTCAATGCTAGATTTCTTTGGTATTTCGTATATCGGACCAAGAAATGAAGCATGTACTATAAGCTACAACAAACTTTTTACGAAACTTTACGCAAAAGAGTTTAGAGTGAAAACCTTACCATATCAAGTGATTAAAAAAGATGAATCAGCAGATATAGAGTTGGACTATCCAGTCATTTTGAAGCCACTTAGGCTTGGTAGCTCTATTGGAATCAGTATAGTTTATGGCGAAGATGAGCTAAGTTATGCACTTGATACTGCTTTTGAATATGATGATACTGTTTTGGTTGAACCTTTTATAAAAGACATAAAAGAGTATAATTTAGCAGGATATAAGAGCAGTAAATATAAATTTTCTATAATAGAAGAACCTCAAAAAGAGGAATTTTTGGATTTTGATAAAAAGTATTTGGATTTTTCCAGAACCAAGCGAGTAAATGAAGCAAATTTAAATCAAGAATTAATCCAACAAATGCAAAAAGCATTTGAAAAATTATATGGACCACTCTTTGGCGGAGCACTTGTAAGGTGTGATTTTTTTGTGATAGATGATGAAGTTTATATAAACGAGATAAATCCAGTACCAGGAAGTATGGCAAATTATCTTTTTGATGATTTTAATTCTGTTATTTTAGACTTAGCATCAAGTCTTCCAAAGCAAATAGATGTTCCAAAAACATATAAATATATTCATCACATACAAGCTGCAAAAGGAAAATAAACAATGGTCAGTTATACTCAAGATGAAATAATAACAGCAACTGATGCAGTTAGGAATTTTAGCTCAATTTTGAAAAGTATAGCTAGAAAAGAGAAAGAAAAAATAGTGATAGTTAGAAATAACAATTTTGAAGCTGTAGTTATAAGTGTGGAAAAATTTGAAAAGATGGAGAAAGCCGTCGAGATACTAGAAAAAATCTATAACAAAACTAAGAAATAAATGGCAACTCGAGAAATAATATATAACACTATAATATATAATATTAGTTATGAAATGCATAATAATACTAAAGAAAATACGATTATATTTTTGCATGGTTGGGGAAGCAATAAAGAGATTATGAGAGACTCTTTTTCTAAACACTTAGGTCAATATAGACAGATTTTTATAGATTTGCCTGGCTTTGGTAACTCAAACTTAGCTAAGGCACTAGACACCAAAGATTACTCAAATATTATAAATCTTTTTTTAGAGTCTTTACATGTAGGCAAAAAAATAATCTTTGGACACTCTTTTGGGGGGAAAGTAGCAACTCTTTTAAACCCTGAAATTTTAGTTCTTTTAAGTACTGCTGGCATACCAAACCCAAAATCACTAAAAACAAAACTAAAAATTAAGATATTTAAATTGTTAAGACCAATATTCGGCGATAGATTTTATAAAATATTTGCAACAAAAGATGTGGATGGCTTGAGTCAAAACATGTATGAAACACTTAAAAAGGTTGTAAATGAGGACTTTAGTGAAGTATTTGCTGATTTTCAAAAAAGAGCTCTAGTGTATTGGGGTAAAAGCGATAAGGCTGTGCCTATTGATAATGCATATAAAATTAAAAGCTTGATTAAAGATAGCAAATTAAGAGTTTATGAAGGTGATCATTTTTTCTTTTTAAAGAATGCAGAGAAAATTTGTAAAGATTTTTTGAAGGATTTGTAAGTGGCATATTTTTATCTATTTTCACATATAGTTTTTGTTTTGGCTTTGGGATATTACTTTATAAGTGCGATGCAATGGTATAGTTATAAGTTAGAGCGAGTTGTTTTGCACTACAATAGGATTGATTGGCATTTTTATTTTTTCATAGTTCCTGCATTTGTGTATTACGCAAGTGGTTTATATTTTGTGTTTTATCTATATCTGCTTCTGTTGCCGACGATGTACTTGTGGTATAGGAAGTTAGATAAGAAGCTTGTATTTACTTCTAGGGTGAAGAGATTTTTTCTCTTTTTAATTTTAGCTACTATTTTTCAAGATATTTTATGTTACTTTAATCCCAAATGCGTGATATATGGCATCTTATTTCCTCTATTTTTTTCCTATGGGGCTAGTTATTTGTATGAAAAAATTCTTTTTCAAAGTTTCAAAAAAAGTGCTAGTAAAAAATTATACCAAAATAAAAATTTAAAGATAATCGCTATAACGGCGAGTTATGGCAAAACAAGTATAAAAAACTTTTTATTTGAGATTTTGTCGTTAAAATATAAAGTACATAAAACTCCAAGAAGCATAAATACATTGACAGGTATTGTCCAAGATATTAATAATAATTTAGAAAAAGATGTGGATTTTTATATCGTGGAAGCTGGGGCTAGAGAGCAGGGCGATATAGATGAGATTGCAAGATTTATAAACCCACATGTGGCAATAGTTGGGCAGATAGGTGAGCAACATATCGAGTATTTTAAAAGTTTAGAAAATATTAGAAATACAAAAATGGAGCTTTTAAACTCAAATAGATTAGAAAAATCTTTTGTACATGTGAGCGCAAATGTTGAAGATAATGATGCAATTATAATTTATGGGAATAATCTTAAAAATATAATTGCTAGTTTAAATGGTATAGATTTTGAGATTATGTTAGAAGATAAGATTGAAAAATTTCATACATCTTTGCTTGGTGCTTTTAACGCAAATAATCTAGAAGTGGTGATCCTTGTTTCTTTGTATCTTGGTCTTAGCTTGGATTTGATACAAAATGGAATAAAAAATATATCCACAGTAGAACATAGACTTCAAAAAATAGAAGCAAATGGTAAAATAATCATAGATGATAGCTACAATGGAAATTTGCAAGGAATGATAAGCTCTTATGAGTTGATATCAAGTTATGAAGGCAGAAAAGTTATAGTGACACCAGGAATCGTAGAGAGCAATATTGAGTCAAATGAAAAATTATCTTTAAAAATTGATGAAGTATTTGATTTGGTAATAATCACAGGCAAAATAAATCAAAAAATATTAAATAAATTTATAAAAAAAGCAGATAAAATTATATTGAAAGATAAAGATAAGCTACAAGCCGTACTCGCACAAAATACATATCAAAATGACTTGATACTCTTTTCAAATGATGCCCCAACCTTTATGTAAATAGACGGTGAAATAACTAAATCTATTTTATTATAAGTTTGTTATACTTTTATAGTATTATTTCAACACTAGACTTCTTACAAAACTATTTCTTAGAGACAAATCCTCCCTTCGGTCTGAGCCTCACGAAAAAGTTTTGCAAGAAGTCTGATACATACAATATTTTATAGGGGGAAGCGTGAAATCAAATAGTTTATACATTTCATCATTGGAGCCAGCAACAGGGAGTTTGATTATCACTATGGGGATAATGGAGCTTTTAAAAGGAAAACTTGGTAAGGTCGCATTTTTTAGGCCTGTTATAGATGATAATAACGAAGTAGATCATGATATTTCATTTGTTTTGGAGAAGTATTCGTTGGATATGCGCTATGAAGATGCATTTGGCTTTAAAACGCATGAAGTTGAAAAATTTATGGCTGAAAATAGATTTAATGACTTTATCGAATCACTATTGGAAAAATTTAAAAAACTTGAAAAAGAGTATGATTTTGTTGTAGTAGAGGGATTGCATAATTCATCTTTTTCTCAAACTGTAGATTTTGATATAAATATATCCATCGCACAAAACCTAGGCACCCCATATATAAGTGTATTAAAAGGCAAAGAAAAAAGTGCTCTTGAGATTTTTGATGAAATTTCAATAGAAACAGATTCTATTAAGAGTTCAGGTTGTACGCATATTGCAACATTTGTAAATAGAATAGATCCAAAAATTACAAATGAACTTAGAGGAAATTTGTTGTCTTTAAACACAAAAGAGACTCCAGTTTATCTCTTAGAAGAAGTAGAGGAACTTGATACTCCAACAGTTGCGGAAATCAAGAAAAATCTTGGATGCATACAAATTCTAGGAGAAGAAAAAGACTTAAGAAGAGTTGTAAGACATAGTAAAATAGCGGCTATGAAATTGGAGAATTTTTTAGAATACATAGAAGATGGTGATTTGATTATAGTCCCAGGTGACAGGTCTGATATCATCATTGGCTCGCTTAGTTCTGTTTTCTCAAAAAATTATCCAACCATATCTGGCATATTGCTAACAGGTGGACTACTACCGCATAAATCTGTAAAAAAATTATTTAGTGGCTTTGATAGGTGCACTATGCCAATTTTAAGCGTTGAAGAAGATACTTATACGACTGCTATGAAGGTGAATGATGTACCAGCTACCATAACTCCACAAAGTGAAAGAAAAATTGCTTTAGCAATGGGGCTTTTTTCTTCAAATGTTGATACTGTATATCTTGGCAATAAAATTGTATCTGATATAACAAGCGATACTGTCACTCCTATCATGTTTGAGTTTGGTTTGTTTGAGCGAGCAAGAGCCAATAAAAAGAGAATTGTACTTCCTGAGAGTGATGATGAGAGGATATTAAGAGCTACAGAGATGCTTCTTAGAAGAGATGTTGCCGATATAATCTTATTGGGTGTTGAAAAAAAGATTGCAGAAAAAAGCAAGACTTTAGGAATAGATATATCTAAAGCTATATTTATCAACCCAAAAACCTCTCCTTTGATGGATAAATATATAGATAGCTTTTACGAGTTACGAAAGAAAAAAGGATTAACCAAAGAGGTTGCAAAACAATCACTTGAGCTTGACACCTATTTTGCTACTATGATGGTTCATAGTGGTGATGCAGATGGTATGGTTTCAGGTGCTATCCACACAACACAAGACACGATAAGACCTGCTCTTCAAATAATCAAAACCAAGCCAAATATCTCTATCGTTTCTAGCGTATTTTTTATGTGTTTAGATACAAAAGTTTTAGTATATGGAGATTGCGCTGTAAATCAAGATCCAAATGATGAACAATTAGCACAGATAGCTATGACATCTTCACAAACAGCAAAAATCTTTGGAATTGAGCCAAGAGTTGCTATGTTATCTTACTCTACTGGTAATTCTGGAAAAGGTGATGAAGTTGAAAAAGTAAGGGCTGCTGCGAAAATAGTAAAAGATAAGATGCCTGATTTGTTGGTTGAAGGACCGATTCAATATGACGCAGCAATAGATGCGAAAGTAGCAAAAGCAAAACTTCCAAATAGCAAAGTCGCAGGAAAGGCAACTGTATTTATCTTCCCAGATTTAAATACGGGAAACAATACCTACAAAGCAGTACAAAGAAGCTCGGGCGCTATAGCTATAGGACCAGTTTTGCAAGGACTCAACAAACCAGTAAATGATTTAAGCAGGGGTTGTTTGGTAGCTGACATTGTAAATACAGTCGCCATCACAGCCATACAAGCACAAGGAGAATAATATATGAAAATTTTAGTCTTAAACAGTGGAAGTTCTTCGATAAAATTTCAATTATTTAATGCAAATACAAATGAATCTTTAGTTGGCGGAATTATAGAGCAAATAGGAGAGCGAGATTCTCATGCAAAAATAAAGTTTAAAGATAAAGAGGGAAAAAACTGTGAATTAGAAAAAAACACAGCTATTGCAAATCATAAATTTGGACTTGAAATTATGAATGCTTTATTAATCGAATCTAAAATTATAAAAGATTTGTGTGAGTTAGATGGAATAGGACATAGAGTTGTGCATGGTGGAGAGAAATTTTCAGAACCTACAATCATAAATGAGAAAGTAATAGAGCAAATAGAAAAACTCATACCTTTGGCTCCTCTCCACAATCCCGCAAATCTAGATGGTATTAAAAGCTCCATTGAGCATTGTCCAAATGTTCCTCAAGTTGCAGTTTTTGATACTGCATTTCATTCTAGTATTCCCAAACATGCTTACATGTATGCTCTTCCTTATGATACATATAAAAAAGACGGTGTAAGAAGATATGGTTTTCATGGTACTTCACATCATTTTATAGCTAAAGAGGCGGCCAAATATCTGGGCATTGATGCCAATAAATTAAATGCCATCACTCTTCACCTTGGTAACGGTGCTAGTATGAGTGCTGTAAAAAACGGTAAAAGTATAGATACTTCTATGGGTCTAACACCATTAGAGGGTTTAATCATGGGTACTAGATGCGGTGATATAGACCCTGCTATCATCTTTTATCTCTCAAGAGTTGAAGGCTTAAACATAGATGAACTTGATAATATGCTAAACAAGCAAAGTGGACTAAAAGGCATATGCGGAAACAATGACATGAGAGAAATCGGCGAAATGGCTAAAAAAGGAGAACAAAGAGCTAAGTTGGCATTAGAAATGTTTAACTATAGAATTAAAAAATATATTGGCTCATATTCTGCGGTTTTAGGTAGAGTTGATTGTTTGATTTTTACTGGCGGTATCGGAGAAAATGATACAGAAGTAAGAAAAGAGAGTTGCTCAAATTTAGAAAATCTTGGAATATCCTTAGATATAAATAAAAACAACCAACGAGCAAAAGAGATACTAGAAGTCAATACAAAAGATAGCAAGGTAAAAGTTTTAGTAATTCCAACAAACGAAGAGTTGGAAATTGCTCTGCAAGTTAAATCTTTAATTTCCTAACTAAAAACAAGCCTTACATGTAGATTGAAATTGTAAGGCTTATGCCTTTAGTTTTTTATATTTTTTATAAACTCATCAACAATATTTTCTTTTGTCGCCCAAGATGTTACGAGCCTTATCGCTGAATTTTCCTTATCTATCTTTTTCCATATATGAAAATCATACTTTTTTTCAAGTTTTTT
>JALUMJ010000093.1 GCA_027040375.1 Campylobacteraceae bacterium | reverse complement strand
AAGGGGAGGTGAATCATAGCAAACGAAAACTGCCTAGAGAGCTTAATCGTATCTGGATGCCTTGCGGTTGGTGGGAAAAAAGAGGGATTTATTTTAAAAGGAATCTTTTTCATCATCCTTGTTTGGCTAGCAAACGAAACATCATCTATAACAATAGCCAGTTTTGGAGTACCTTTATATTTAAGTGCAATCTTCTTCTTCTGTTTCTTATTTTTAGAATATTTTAAACTTTTTTTATAATCATTTACTTCAGAAAGGTAATTTTGATTTTTGATTTTTTTAGTTGTATTTATATCTTTTTCTGGCTTTTTTATATTTACTATTTTTGATTTTTTGATTTTATCATTTTGTTCGGATATCAGTTCTTTGCTTATTCTTTTTCGCTCAACCTCTAACATCTTTTTCATCTTTCTCATCAACTCTTTTGTTGATTTTTGATTTTCAATGCTTACTTTTTTGATTTTTGATTTTTGATTATAAGGTAAGATAAATTTATAATATCCAAAACCTAAAAACACAAGCGTAAAAAATGTAGCGATAAAAAAGAGTCTATTTTTTACAAAAGAAGATTTATGTTTTCTTGTTTTTGTATGTTTTTTCTTTTTTTTGTCAGTCAAGCGTATCCTACTGTTTTGATAAGGGACATACCAAGCAGATTAATTCTGCTTGGTGTAAAATATTTAGTTTTTGTCTTTATTAATAATTTTTTTAGAAGTAATCCAAGGCATCATAGCTCTTAGCTTGTCACCAGTTCGTTCAATCAAGCTTCTTCTAGCATTAGCTCGTTCAGCATTCATCCTAGCATATCCAGCTTTTCGCTCAAGTATGAAATCTTTTGCAAATGTGCCATTTTGAATCTCTTTTAAGATTTGCTTCATAGCTTTTTTAGAATCTTCATTTATAACTCTTGGTCCACTTACATAATCGCCATATTCTGCAGTATTAGATATAGAATATCTCATATCAGCAATTCCGCCTTGATACATAAGATCAACTATCAGTTTCATCTCGTGTAAGCACTCAAAATATGCCATTTCAGGCTCATATCCAGCTTCTGTAAGAGTTTCAAATCCAGCCTTAACCAAAGATGTCATACCACCACAAAGAACAGCTTGTTCACCAAAAAGGTCTGTTTCTGTTTCATCTTTAAATGTAGTCTCGATAATTCCACTTCTTCCACCACCAATAGCACTTGCATAACTAAGAGCAATCTCTTTTGCATTACCGCTAGCATCTTGTTCAACTGCGATTAAATCAGGAATTCCGCCACCTGCTACAAATTCACTTCTAACAGTATGACCTGGTGCTTTTGGCGCAATCATGATGCAATCAACGCCTTCTGGAGTGATTATTTGTGAGTAGTGAATATTAAATCCGTGTCCAAAGGCGATAGCACTGCCTGCTTTGAGAGAGTCTTTTATATCGTCATTAAATACATCAGATTGAAGTTCATCTGGAGTTAAAATCATAACAACATCAGCTTCTTTTGTAGCTTCGCTTACAGTTTTAACACTAAAACCTTTTGCCTCAGCTTTTGACCAAGAATTTCCACCTTTTCTCAAACCAACAACAACTTCTACGCCACTATCTCTTAAATTTTCAGCATGTGCGTGTCCTTGAGAGCCAAAACCAATCATCGCTACTTTTTTGGAGCGAATAACATCTAGATTACAATCTTTATCATAATATACAGTAATTGCCATTATACTAATCCTTTAAATTTTTTGGTATTTTATCCAAATCTTCTTAAACTTGTCCTTACGAACATCACTATAAGATGCTTATAATCTACAAAATAGTAAAATTGTTGCATATTTTCCAAAAAAGGTTTAAAGATGGACAGCAGCATATTAAAAAAGATTAAAGCGTTACCACCATTAGATGAAACTGTGATACAGATTCAAAAAATTTGTGCAGATAAAAATAGCTCGATGCAAGATTTAGTTAAAGTAGTTGAGCGAGACCCAATGCTTACGGCAAATATATTAAAATCTTCAAACTCTCCATTATATGGGTTTAGTAAAGAGATTAAAAATGTAGGACATGCGATATCTTTGTTTGGAATGGCAACAATTCGAGGTTTTGCACTCGCAAGTGCTATAAAAGAAAATATTAAAATCGATTTGGCTCCTTATGGCATAAGTAAACATCAATTTATAGATATAAGTACTTTTCAAAGTGCCTTCATGTTTAAATGGTACTCAAAGGTAAATAGAAGCATGCTTGATGTTCTTCAGCCTGCATCTTTTATGATGGAAATTGGGAAAATTATCATAGCTCACGAGTTAAGTGAAGCAGGCAAAGCTAAAGAATTTAAAAATACTGTGATGGAAGAAACAAACATATCTGAGCTTTCAAAACTTGAAAAAGAGGCAGTTGGTTATACCAACGAAGAAATAACAGCAAAAATCTTTGAAAAATGGAATTTAGAGAGTGAATTGATAGAATCCATAGGGTATTCCATAAAACCTTTTGAAGCAGATGAATTTACGCA
>JALUMJ010000092.1 GCA_027040375.1 Campylobacteraceae bacterium | reverse complement strand
AGTATTTATGACTTAAATGACTTTATAGATTTTTTGCAAAATAGAGGTTATTTTGTTTGCATAGAAAGCAATGGATATAAAATAGAAAATATAAAAAAAGCAAATTGGATAACATATAGCCCAAAAGATTGGGATAGCATAATAAAAGATGGATGGAGTGAACTAAAATTTATAGTTTCAAAACAGAGTGATTTAACAAAAATAGTAAATATACAAAGCGATAAACCAATCTTTGTGCAACCTTTGAACTTTTTTGATAAACCAGATATGGAAAATCTAGATTTTTGCATAGAGTTAGTGAAAAAATATCCTCATCTGAAACTAAGTATCCAAATGCATAAATTTTTAGGAGTAAGATAATGAAAAAAGCATTGATAATTTTTAGTGGCGGACAAGATAGTACCACTTGTCTTGGTTGGGCAAAAGAGCGGTTTGATTATGTTGAGACTATCACATTTGATTATGGACAAAAACATAAAGTTGAGATAAAACAAGCCAAAAAAATTGCAGATTTTATGGAGGTAAAAAATACACTTCTAAGCATAAATGCCTTTACGGAACTAAACGATTCCGCTTTGATAGATTCTAACTTAGATATCTCTAGCGCACACCATACCAAGCCAAATCTTCCAGCCTCATTTGTTCCAAATAGAAATGCCATATTTTTCACCTTAGCTCACGCTTTTGCCCAGAAACAAGGTATCAACAACTTAGTAACTGGTATAAATCAAACTGATTATTCAGGTTATCCAGATTGTAGAGAAAATTTTGTAAATGCACTTGAATTAGCACTAAACCTAGGAAGTGAGTCAGATATAAAGTTTCACTATCCACTAATGCATCTTACAAAAGGTGAAACTTTTGAGCTCTCAAGCAAAGAAGGGATATTGGATTTAGTTATTAATGAATCACATACTTGCTACAATGGCGACCACAAAAGTTTTCACGATTGGGGTTATGGTTGTGGCGAGTGTCCTGCTTGCGTGCTTAGGGCAAAAGGGTGGGAGGAATTCGTAGCAAAATAGCTTTGCATCTTATGTGGAAGTAACGGTACGAGACTTTGGCTTATTAGCCGTACTTTTATATCAAAACCGTGAAGCAATGAAAATAAATTTACAAAAAGATACGATAAGCTCTATAATTGGCTCAAAATATGGTACTATTATGTTTATTAATCGACTCAAAGGAAAAATATGAGTTCAAAAGAAGAGATCAGAAAATGGATATGGCAACATAAAAACTACCCAAAATTCTCTTATGACAAAGGCAAACTCTCAACACTTATAAGTGAGATAGAATACTTAAGAGGAGTGCTTGATGGCTATTCAAAACTCTTTAACAAAGATGATATAAGAAAAATAGAGATTGATAGACTTACAGATGAAGCGATACACACATCTCTTATAGAGGGTGAAGTTTTTAAACGAGAGAGTGTACGATCTTCTTTGAAAAAAAGATTAGATAAAGAGTTTGATGCAAGAAGTGATAAGTATGCAACAGCCTCAACAGATAGTCTTATAGAGATACTTCTAGATTGTAGTTTAAACAAAAATCCTTTAACACTAGAGAGACTTCACGGATGGCACAACTGCCTCTTTGAACATTCCTACTCAAAACTACACAAAATAAATGTTGCCACTTTTAGAAAAAATGATGACATGGAGGTAATCTCCGGCGCTATAGGGCATGAAAGAGTTCACTATCTAGCACCTCCATCTGATAAGATAGATGAAGATATAAAATCTCTTTTGCTTTACTGTAGCACTGAGTATGAAAATATCTATATTAAAAGTGCTATTGCTCATTTATGGTTCGTTATCATTCACCCCTATGAGGATGGAAATGGGAGAATTGCAAGAGCAATTACAGACTATATACTTACACGAGGAACAACTTTTACACAGTTTAAACTTTACTCTATCTCTACAGCCATTAACAGTGATAGAAAAGGCTATTATGATATTTTAGATAAAACAACAAACCTTTTTAAAAATAGAGAATTTAATATCACTTCTTGGATAGAGTGGCATCTTATCACTTTAAGAAATGCAATGCAAAGTGGCTTAAAAAGTATAGAATATCTTGTGCAAAAAGCAAAGTTTTGGGATAAGTATAGAGAGTACGCATTAAATGAACGACAGATAAAAGTAATAAATAAAATCTTAGATATTGGCAGTGAGAATTTTGAGGGAGGGATAAGTACCAAAAAGTATATCTCGCTTACTAAAGTGAGTAAGGCAACAGCAGTAAGAGACATATCTCAACTTGTAGAATTTGGATGTATTGAGCAGATGGAAGGTAGTAGCGGCAGGAATACGAGATATAAATTACAAATGGCTACAAAAAAAGATGGGTCAGAGATTTATTTTTAACTAAGAAATTACTTCTTCAAACCATAGGATTTAAATTTTTCCAAGATTCTATCCATCTCTTTGTCATCTAAGATTACTGGCTCTCCTATTTGTTTAGCCATTATGTATTGTTTGGCTAAGTTTTCTACTTCCACGGCGATATTAAGAGCTTTTTTTAGTGTAAGTGCAGTTGCGAGCACCCCATGATTTGCTAACAAGCAAGCATGGTAGCCATCTAGCGTTTTTATGATATTTTGTGATAGCTCGCTTGTGCCAAATGTTGCATAAGGGGCACATGGTATCTTTTTGCCTCCCCCAACTCCTACCATATAGTGATGAGCTGGTATGTCCATCCTGCAAATCGCCATCGATGTAGCATAAGTTGAGTGGTTATGAAGGACGCAGTTTATCTGTGGTTTTGCCTTTAAGAGATCAAAATGAAAATCAAGCTCACTTGACGGAGGATACTCTCCTTGATACTCTTTTTTTGATCTAAAAGGAACGAAAACAATATCTTTTGGCTTAAGTAAATCATACGAAATGCCACTTGGGGTGATAAGAATCCCATCTTCAAATCTATGGCTTATATTACCAGAAGTTCCTTGGTTTATCCCTAGCTCTTCCATCTTTAAACAAGTTGCTATTATCTCTTTTCTTATGTCAAGTTCTTTCATATTACCTACTTATATTTAAATTAAAAACAAATCTATTGGACAGATAATACCCTATACTATAGGCTATTTTCACTCCATCTTCGTCGTGGATTAACATCTTTCTTATGAGTATCGGAGTTTTGTCATCTTCTACTGCCAAATGATTTTTGATTTCATTTGAGGGCATTGATGCAGAAATTTCCTCTTGAGAAAATACTATCTTTACTTTTAATTTCTCCTCTAGAAATTGATACAATTGAACTATATCTCCATCTTTCAAATCTTCCAAAGTAAGATTTAAATCAGGATGAAAAAAACTCTCCACATATAATTCAGGCTCCAAATACCCTTTTATCCTTAAAAGCCTAATAATCTTTCTGTTAGGTTGCATGTGCAGCTTTTCATATATGTTCAAATCTGGTTTACAAATAGATATATCATGCTCAAAAAGCTTAAAATTTCTATTTTGGCTCTTCATATCTTCATTAAAACTATACCAATTATTTAGCGTAGTTTTTATACGATTATTGTCTATGTTCTTAAATGTCCCTCGATTTTTCTTTCTTACTATTAGATTTTTATTTATAAGCGCATACATAGCTTTTCTCACTGTATTTCTGCTTACATGTAGCTCTTGTGAAATCTCCAATTCATTTGGAAGCTTTTCACCCAAACTATAGGGCACTTGCCGTAAAAGTTCGCTAATAATCTCTTCAACCTGAATATATAAGGGAGATTTAGATTCTTTATCTATAAAAAAATGCGATAAATCCATACTAATCCCCTTTATATTTAAGATTTTGAAAAGTTATATGGTGGGTAAATTATACCCTTTTCTGTGATAAAACCAGCTATCAACGAGCTATCTGTTACATCAAAAGCTGGGTTAAAAACTTTTATATCTTTTGGAGCGATTTGTTGCCCTTTTATATATATTAGCTCCTCTTTGCCCCTCTCTTCAACCACTATATCAGCTCCACTTTTAGAGTTGATATCTATCGTTGAATACGGACAAGCTATATAAAAAGGAACACCATAATATTTTGCATTTATAGCTAGGGATGATGTGCCTATTTTATTGGCTGTATCTCCATTGTTGGCAACTCTATCAGCACCAACTACAATCATATCAACTCTACCTAATTTCATCAAATAAGAAGAGACACTATCTGCTATCATAGTGGTGTCAACGCCAAATTTGTTTAATTCCCAACAAGTTATCCTTGCACCTTGTAAAAGCGGTCTGGTCTCACTAGAGTATGCCTTAAATCTTTTGCCTTTGCTCCAAGCAACATACATAGGCGCCAAAGCAGTTCCTATGCCACCAGTTGCCAAAGCTCCCGCATTGCATAAAGTTAGAACTCCATCGTTTTGCTTTATGAGCTCTGCTCCAAATTCACCTATTTGTCTGCAAGTTTTTATATCGCTCTTATGGATAGCAATCGCCTCATCTTTGAGAGTTTTATAAAGTTCTTTTGAATTGCCACTTTTTGGAAATTCATCTGCTATTTTTGATAATTTGTTAAGTGCCCAGCTTAGATTTACCGCTGTTGGTCTTGAACTGTTTAGATAATCTGCATTTTTATGCACTAAGTCTAAAAAGCTTTCCAAGTTTAAATCTAGTGAATTTTTTAAGCTTATTACTAAGCCATAAGCACCAGCGATTCCTATCGCCGGTGCACCTCTGACTTTGAGCTTGTAGATAGAATCATATACTTGCTCAACACTTATCTGCTCCTCTATCACTTCATCTGTTGGAAGTTTTGTTTGATCAAGGATAAAAAATCTATCCTCATCATCAAAATAGAGTGCTTTTGGTATAGAATTTAAAAGCTCTTCGCTATCTTTCATCTCTAAAACAATCCTTTCTTATCTACTGGTATCCAAGGATAATTTAGCAAATCAACACTGTTAAATTTTGGAAATTTCTTTCTTAATTGCTTCATATTTTTGATTTTCATAGCTCTTAACTCTTTGGCTGTAAAAAGCATAGGCGGAATCAATATATTATGTGGTATTTTCACATGTGCAATTTTCAATGCAATGGCGCGAACAGAAACTGCACCTATAGAAGCAGGATTTGTAGCAGCTGTAGCAGCCCATGGGCTATCTTTTTTTATCATTTCTCTTATGTCTTGAGTTGAGATGTCAGCTGTATAGACTTTTACTTTGTCTTGTTTTCTAGCTTCTCTAAGAGCTTGAACAACGCCTTTTCCAAGCTCATCATATGGAGCAAAAAATGCATTTATCTCAGGATGAGCGAGTAAAACTGCTTTTACTTGATTTGCATTTTTAGAAGCTATAGGAGATTCTAGAGTTCCTGTTTTTACTATCTCTTTTATACCAGGATACTCTTTTTTTATCTTTTGCCAGCTTCTATCTCTTTTGTCAAGTGGTAAAATTCCTGCGATACTTACATATCCAACATTTGCCTTGCCATTAAAATCTTTTACCAATGCTTTTAATGCTAGCATACCAAGTAGCTCATCATCTTGTGCGATTTGTGGAATCTTAGGGTTTTTTAAATCAACATCAAATGCCACAACAGGAATTCCTGCTTTTATAGCATCAGCCGCTGGTTTCATCATAGTTTCGCTCAAACCATGGTCGATGATAATACCATCAACTTTCATATTGATTGCTTGATATACGAAGTTTGCTTCTGCTTGATTGTCCATACTTTTACCAAATACAGTCAGCTTTATACCTAAAAGGTTAGCTTGAATCTGAGCGCCAGCCCTAAAAGTTTGCATAAATTCGCCCTCAGTCATTTGCCTGATTAGTGCTATATGAATCTTCTTTCCTCCATTAAATGGAGCAGGAGCCCCTTTTAAACCATTTGCTAGTGCACTGTTTGCACCAAATAACATCCCAAGTATGATTGAGCATACAACTAAAAACTTTGTTTTCATCTTTTCTCCTTTGTATTTTTTTAAGTAACTAGATTTCTGACTTTGACAATCCAAATGTAAATATAAGTGCAGCTACAAGCACGATTCCTTTTATAAAATCTTGTGTATAGTATGGAAGCGATAGCATAGTTAATCCATTTAATAACATCCCTATAAATATCACACCTACCACACTTCCTAAAGCGTTTGGTTTTTTGACACCAAGTACGGCGTAGCCTATAAGTGCAGCAGCCACTGCGTCAAGTAGCAGTCCACCACCACTTGTCACATCACCTCGCCCTATCCTGGCTGCCAATAAAATACCAGCTATTGATGATATGGTGCCAGACAGCACATATGCCATGATTTTATATCTTTCGACATTTACTCCTGCTAATTTTACTGCTTTTTCATTTCCACCTATCGCATATAAAATTCTCCCCCATTTTGTATATTGAAGAACAAAATATATGATTATCGCTAAAACCGCAAAAACAACAACTGGCACAGGAATCAAATCAAAAAGTCTCCCTTGCCCTAAAAACAAAAATTGTTTTGCAAACTCTCCCTCGGCTTCAGTTCCATCAGCCAACATCATGCCAGTCCCTATAGACATACCAGCAGAAGGGATTAATTGCAAACCTTGGATTAAAAACATCATTCCAAGTGTTGCTAAAAGATCTGGTATCTTTGCTTTTACTATCAATAGCCCATTTACTAAACCTATGGTGATGCCCAATAAAATAGAGAGTAAAATTGCATAAATATAATCTATATTTAGCACAACCATGACATAAGATGAAATCATCACACAAATTGCCGCAGTTGAGCCGATAGAGAGGTCAAAACCATCTACTATAAGCGTAAATGTTACTCCTAAGGCTAAAATCCCGACAATAGTGATACCTAAAAGAATGGAAAACATATTTGACCAACTCCAAAAAGAGGGCTCAAGTAATCCAAAACCTAAAAATGAACCTGCCATAACTATTAAAAAACCATATTTGATGGCAAATGCTACAAATTTTTCCAATTTATTATCCTCTATTCTTGTGTTATTAAACTCAAAAGTTTATCTCTGTTGACTTCGGAGGTTTTTTCACTCCAAATAATCTTACTTTTATTCATGACCATTATTTTGTCCGTTACATCCATTAACTCATCTATATCGCTAGATATCATCAATACCGCACTATCTCTTGTATTTTCTTGCAAGTATTTACTTATATCTCGTCTTGATTTTATATCTACTCCTTGAAATGGCTCATCAAGTATCACGATATTGTGTTTCATTAGAAGCCATCTTGCTACTATTACTTTTTGTTGATTGCCACCTGAGAGAGATTCAATCAAAGCACCAAATCCTTCGCATTTTATACCCATATCATCTATGATTCTTTTTGAAGCTTTTATCTCATTTTTCTTTGACAGCACTCCATATTTGGAGAAAAAGCTTAAAAAAGGAAGTGTTATATTGTTTTTTATTGAGTTTTCTGGGATTATTGCATTGACTGTTCTGTTTTCTGGAACCATATGAATCCCATGTTTGATAGCTTGGCGAATGTTTGTAAATTTCACACTTTTACCGTCTAATATAATCTCTCCACTTATCGGTCTTCTTATGCCAAATAATGTCTCTGCGAGTTCGGTCTTGCCAGCACCTATCAAACCGATAAGCCCTACTATCTCACCAGAATAAATTTTGATATTTAAAGGTTCGCTACTTCCTTGAACCACTAAATCCCTTAGTTCTAGTATCAATTTTTTGCTATCTTTTTCGTCATAAGTGCGTTCAAATGCACTCTCTAAATCCCCTACCATAGCCTTAACTATCTCGGAGATTTCCAAGGGTTGATTTAATAGACCCCCAAATTTTCCATCCCGTATAACACCGACTCTATTTGATATCTTTTTAATTTCTGCAAGGTAGTGGGAGATATAGAGTATAGAAACACCCTCATCTCTAAGTTTGTAAAGTGTTTTAAAAAGCATACCAGCTTCTTTGTCCGATATGGAAGAGGTGGGCTCATCTAAAATTAAAAGCTTTGGTTTTGTAGCAAGAGCTCTGGCTATTATAATCATTTGTTTTTCACTTTGAGTTATATCTTGGATATTTTTATCCATATCAAGATACTCTAAATCCATTTTTGATGCTATTTCTTTTGCTCTTTTTAGTACCTTTTTTTTATCATAAACAAAAGAAGCATTTGGCGAGATTATCATATCAAGTGCAAGATTTTCAGCGACGCTCATATTTTGCACGATTCCTTGTTCTATGCTTTGGTGAACCACTTGAATCCCTGCTTCATAAGCATCTCTTGGAGATTCAAATTTTACTAATTTACCATCTATATAGATTTTCCCTTCATAGTCTGCATAATAACCACAAAGAATCTTTATAAAAGTAGATTTCCCAGCGCCATTTGCACCCACAATCGAAAAGATTTCGCCTTCGTAAAAATCAAAACTAACACCACTAAGAGCTTTTGTAGCACCAAAAGTTTTGCTTATATCTACAGCTCTTATGAGAAGTTTTTTATCTATCATACTTTTGTATCTCTGCCATGACTTCATCTATATTTTTGTATTTAGAGGTTATGAGCTTGGATGCGCAAGCGAGTATATTTGCTTCTATATTGGCTCTTGCATCCAAATCTTCTATGTCAGCTACATCTGCTACTTTTGCTAGACCTACTGTTCTTCTAAACATTTCGCAAGACATAAAACCAATAGTATCATCAAGCAGTGTTTTTATAAAATTATCTGCAAATTGTTCAAAATGCTTAAGCCCATCTGGATAGTCCCATTGCAAAGATTTTTGCTCTTTTTCATGGTTTATCATATTTGTTTTAAATTTAGAAGCAAATAATTTCCAAGTATCTAAAATCATATCTTTTACATAGTTTTTGTATTTTGTTTCTTTGTCTTGAATAGAAAAGTAAGACATGGCAAGATTTGCAATATAAATACCTATATCAAAGCCCATAGGACCATAAAAGGCAAATTCTGGGTCTATCACAAAAGTTTCTTTTTCGTTTAGCATGATGCTACCACTATGTAAATCTCCATGCAATAGTGCTTGAGCTTCACTCATAAACTTGTATCGCATATTTGCTACAGCTACTTTTATATCAGCGTCTTGCCTAAAAGCTTCTACAAGGTTCATATCTAGTTTTGGATTGTATTCATTTGTATCATTGTCTTCATAAGGATGAGTAAAGATAAAATCTTCTGTTATCTTGCAAAGTTCGATATTGATAAATTTTTTGATATTTTCTTTTTTTTGAGCACTGCTTAGATAAAAATCACTTGTGTAAAAAAGTGTGTCAGCTAAAAAGTCAGATATATGTTCGCTTAAGAGAGGAAATATCTTTCTCTCAATCATTTCGCCCCTTAAAATCTTATGATTATCAAGATTTTGCATCACTACAAGTGACATATCATGCGAGCTATAGAAAATCTCTGGCACCAAATCATGGCATATATCTTTTTCTATTTTAAGAGCCTCTATTTCAAATGACATTCTAAGCCTGCTTAACGGATATTCTTCTCCTACGCATCTGAGAAATGGAACAGCTTGTTTTAAAATAACACTTTTTTTGCTACTTTTTACCATATAAACAAAATTCAGATTTCCATCACCAATCTCACAAACTTCAATCTTATCTATAGACTCACTAGAATCTAGCAATAAAGATCTAATCTCAGGAGTTTCGTCGATATACTCTTTTATCAAATCATTATTTAATATCTTATACATAATTTTCCCCATATC
>JALUMJ010000091.1 GCA_027040375.1 Campylobacteraceae bacterium | reverse complement strand
ATACATAGTGATTGACTTTGATAAATATGACGAACTAAGAGCTTTGGAGTTAGATAAAATCTATCTTGAAGCTATGCAAGAGATTAAAGAGGGTAAATATAAAACTATTTCAACAAATGATGAACTAGAAGAGCACTTAAAAGGCTTATGATGTATAAACTCATCTTAAGTGATAAATACATCAAAAAAGAAAAAATCTTTATCAAAAAACACCCAGAGCTAAAAGATAGATATAAAAAAACTATCAGATTTTTAAAAACAAATCCACACCACCCATCACTAAGACTACACAAACTAAAAGGTACTCTCAAAGATTATCACTCTGTTTCAATATCTATGGCTTATAGAGTGGTACTAGAGCTGATAATAACAAATAAAGATATAATCTTACTAGATATTGGAAAACATAAAGAAGTTTATTGATAAGGCAGTTAAAAATAGAAAAATTTTATATTTTATGTTATACTTTCGTTATGTTTTTTTATATATAACGAAATAGGGGTTTTTGAATGTTAAAGAAGATTTTTTGCTTTTTGCTTTTTGCTGTTTTTTTAAATGCTTCTAGTATAAAAGTTGCAGTTGCAGCAAATGTCAGCTTCGCTATCCATGACCTTATCGCCGCTTTTCACACAAAATATCCTGAAGTAAAAGTGGATGTTATCTTGGGTAGCAGTGGAAAGCTAAATGCTCAGATTAAAAATGGTGCTCCTTTTGATATTTTTATGTCTGCAAATATGAAATATCCTCAAGATTTGTATAAAAACGGATTTGCTCTAAATCCTCCAAGGCTTTATGCACTAGGTGGCTTGGCAATTTTTAGTACTAAAAAAAGAGATTTTTTAAGAGGTTTGTCTTTTCTAAAACAAAAGTCAATCTCAAGCATTGCGATAGCAAATCCAAAAACTGCTCCATATGGGAAGGCTACGCAAGAAGCTTTAAAAAATGCTAAGATATATGATGAAGTAAAAAGTAAATTTGTATATGCGCAAAGCATTTCTCAAGCAGTTCAATACATCGTTAGTGCTACTGATATCGGGTTTATCGCAAAATCATCGCTCTTTAGCTCCAAAATGAAAAGATTTAAACGATATATTAATTGGATAGAGATAGATAAAAAGCTTTATACTCCCATAAAACAAGGGGCAATGATTATTAAAAACAGTAAAAATATAAAAGAAGCAAAAGAGTTTTATGATTTTATATTCACAAAAAATGCTAAAAAAGTCTTCAAAAGATATGGCTATTTATGAATAAAATAGAAGCCACCATAAAAGATATCCAAGAAAGTGATATGGTACATGTAGTGACATTTAAAGCAGTTGATGAAGAGCTTACTATGATGGCTCTAGAACTACCTCAGGGTGCAAAAGAAGGCGCTGTCGTAACTCTTGGTATAAAGCCCTCTTTTGTGCTTATTGCTAAAGAAAAGTTGGATTCTATCAGTCTAACAAATCAGATATATGCAAATGTTAAAGAAATTATGCTTGGTAAACTTTTAGTGAGGGTAAAACTAGATAGCCCAATCGGTACATTTGAGTCACTAATCACTCGAAAATCTTATGATATGATAAGCTTACATGTAGAGCAAAAGGTTGTTGTGATGATGAAAGCAAGTGAGATATCAATCGTGAAGGTAAAAAATGCAATTTGATTTCACACCATTTTTGCTTTCCTTTAAGCTTGCATCCATCGTAAGTATCATACTTTTTTTGATTGCTTTGCCTTTGGCTTGGTGGCTTTCGCAAAGCAAATCAAAATTTAAACCTATCTTAGAGGCTCTTAGTGCTATGCCTATCGTACTGCCTCCCACTGTTTTGGGATTTTATGTGCTTTATGCACTTTCTCAAAATTCGCCTTTGGGGGCATTTGTTGAAAATTATCTTGGTGTAAAATTAGTTTTTAATTTTTACGGACTTGTTATTGCTAGCTGTTTGTATTCATTTCCTTTTATGCTTCAACCTTTGCAAAATGGTTTTGAATCGCTTCCAAAATCTATCATAGAAGCTTCGTATTTATGTGGAAAAAGTAGTTTTCAAACTCTTTTGAAGGTCGCTCTTCCAAATATAAAACCTTCTCTTATGACGGCTATTGTCATCACTTTTGCTCATACTGTCGGAGAATTTGGAGTGGTTTTGATGGTTGGAGGCAGTATTCCCGGGGAAACAAAAGTCGCGTCAATCGCGATTTATGAGTTTGTAGAAATGCTTGATTATAAAAGTGCTCATATATACTCAGCCATTATGGTGGCTATCAGTTTCATAGTATTGCTTTTGGTTTATATATTTAATTATAAACAAAAAAATATCGGATTTTTGAGATGATAGATATAGATGTCCAAAAGTGGCTAAAAGGGTCAAATGGCAGGATGGAATTAGATATAAACTTATCTATCAAAGAGGGCTCTTTTGTTTCGATTTTGGGCAAAAGCGGAAGTGGAAAAACTACATTTTTACGCATATTAGCAGGTCTTGAGGGAGCTAGGGGAAGCATACATGTAGAAGATAAATTTTGGCTGGATAAAAAACATAGTATTCACCCAAGATGCAGAAGTGTTGGTTTTGTATTTCAAGATTATGCACTATTTCCAAACATGAGTGTAAAAGAAAATCTACTTTTTGCAAACAAGGACGAGAAACTTGCTTGCAAACTCTTAAAGCTAACAGAGTTAGAACAGTTAAAAGACACACTTCCAACAACTCTTTCAGGTGGTCAGCAGCAAAGAGTTTCTATATGTCGAGCTTTGATGCGAAAACCAAAGATTTTGCTTCTTGATGAGCCTCTCTCGGCCTTAGATATGCTGATGAGAGAAAAGCTACAAGGCGAGATATTAGAACTTCACAAAACTTTTAAAACTACTACGATTATGGTGAGCCACTCTCCAAATGAGATATATAAAATGAGTGATTTTGTAGCATTGATTGAAGATGGAAAAGTAAAAAAATACGGAAGTCCAAAAGAGATACTCCTAAAAACTAGCGGAAGTCAAAAATTTTCCTTTAGAGGAAGAATCTTAGATATATATAAAGCAGATGTTCTTAGTGTCGCAGTTATCGCGATAGACAACCAAATAGTAGAGGTAGTTCTTGATTCAAATGAAGAGAAAATTTTAAAAGTGGGTGACAGTGTAAGAGTAAGCACAAAGGCCTTTTCTCCTGTTGTAACAAAGGTTTGCTAGCCCCTCCCTTTAACAACTCTTTTTTCTCTTGCATATTTCATTTCATTTTTAAAATATTCTATGATTTTTGTTTGCAGTAAATATGTGTCTTTGTCTGTGTGATCGTCTTTTACTAAAAATTTTTTGAGATGTCTGATGTTTATCTTGCTTATAAATCTAGGATTTAGCCTTATCTCTTTGTTTATATCTTTTATCAAAGAGTCTATATTCAAGCTTTTGATTTCTATGATTTTATCTACATACTCTTTTGTTGTTTCGACTAAAACATTTATTCTGTAAGGGTCTTTATATATCTCTTTTGCGATTTCTTTTAGTATTTTATACTCGATATCATCATCTTTTTTATTTGAAGCTATCATGGAGGCAAATACTTTTGCTCGAAATTCTAAAGATTTGTGGTGAAATATAAACAATTCTCTAAAAAAAGATAAAAATTTTGCCTTAAAATCAAAAAACAAATTTTAAAAGCTTTTTAATACTTTTTTAAATTTTTCAGACTCACTTGTTGATTTGACTTTATCTTGGTGTATTATATCATCAACATATACGATACCGCCATAATAGTCAAAATCATCATTGTCGCTTACATGTAAGCTTGCACCACCTGCAGAAATACCCACAAATGCACCACTTCTTTTTCCAAAAGACTGTATGTCTGCTGCTATGTTTTCATCTATTTTGACAGCTCTTCCAACACCTCTTGCAAAGATTGCAGCACCAGCATCTAAGCCTAAAGTTGTTTTGCCAAGAGACAAATCGTCTAAGCTCCTATCTGTTTTAAATATCATAATGATATCAGTTGATTCAAAACCAAATTGCATACCAAAGCTAAGACCATGGAGTTCCATAAATATAGGCTCACTCCATTGACCATTTGAAAGCTTAACAGACATGACTCCTTTGCCGCTTTTTGCTCCTACGAAAAAAGCACTTTTCATAGTATTTGGAAAAATAGCTATGGCTTTCGCATTTTCTAAAAGCTCTTTTGTTATACCAGTATTTGGTTTGTTAAATACCTCTTTTAGTATTTTAACTGAAGTTAAAATTCTTCTTTCTTGCACCAAGCTAGCACTTAATATGCTTGTAAAAAAGAAGCAAGAGAGTAAAATCACTATATGTAATTTTTTCATAGTTTTCTCCTAAATATAAAATTCATTAGACATTATACCTGATTTTTTAGAAAAATTTTGTAATTTATTGGCATAATATTCAATTTTGCTAAATAATTCTATTTTTTGGAGTTACTATGTAAGATAAAAATAATTATAAACTGACCTTGTAGCTATCGTAAAAAGATTTTTTTCTTCTGTTTGCTTGCCTTCAGAAAATTTATATAGCAAAAGTGATACGCTTTAATGCTAAGAGTATCTCTTCTTCGGTATGCCACTCTTTGCCATCTACGGATTTTGTGTTTTCGCATTTTATGCCATCTACGCAACCAAGGCTTAAGATATAATCCATGTACTCTTCAACTTCTTCAAATGTAGGCAAGAGCTTTTTTTTCAAAAACTTTTGTATATATGCGATAAACCCATAAGCTCCCCAATTTGATACAGAAGCGATGATAGGATAGTCGGATGAAGTAGCATTTGGGCTTACATGTAAGACTTCTTTTAAGTAATCTCTAAAATTTCCCATCCCTATCTCGTTGCCACCATCTCCTATAGCAAAAGTCGGAGCTTTTTTGCCACCCAATGCAAAAAGCTCATCCAAAGGAGCGGTAAATTGTCCGATATCTACACCTTTTGAGTTGAGGTATTTGCCCTCTTCGTCTTTCCCTAATCTTTCGATAGAGATATGACAAACTGGTTTAAAATCATCTAAAATATTTTGATATATGTTATCTTCCAAGCCATTTAGCGGGATATACAAAGTTTTGATATCTCTAAAGTAATCTTGACAGTATTCATCAGTGATAACGATAGGAGTATAACCTATCTTTTCAAGTGCGAGAGCTAAAAAGTAAGTCCCAAGAGGTCCATCTGTTTCAGGATAACCCTTGACATAAAACCCAGTATATAAAAACACAACACCGAGTTTTAATTCAAGAAAATTTTGCACTGCAATTTTGCAATACTCTTTAGGATATTTAAGGGCTAGCTTATCCATGCCTCTAGTTGAATGTTTTAATATGATTTTATCTATGTTTTTATCTTTTTTCATGGTAAAATATTCTATAATTAAAAAGCTTAAAATAATGTGAGATTTTACAATTACTTATAAGGAAGTAAAAATGGAAGCAAAAGAGCTAAGAGCTAAAATCGCTAAAGGTGAGTTTATAAAACCAACCGCAGGATACTGCGAAGGGCATGTGCAGGCAAATATGTTTGTTATACCAAAAAAGTATGCATCTAGCTTTGAAGAGTTTGCAAAGAAAAACTCAAAAGCTATGCCTTTGCTTGAAGTTATAAAAGATGGATATCGCACCAAAATTCTAGCTGACGGTGCAAATCTATTGGATGAATTGCCGCTTTACAATATAATCGAAAATGGAAAAGTTGTAAAACAAGTCACAAATATAAAAGAGTATTATGATGAAGATTTGGTCTTTTTTCTCATAGGTTGTAGCTTTACTTTTGAAACATCACTTTTAAAAAGCGGTATAAGCTTGCGACATGTTGACCAAGGCGTAAATGTCTCAATGTACAGCACAAACATAAAGCTAAACCCAGTAGATATATGGAAAGGTGATATGGTGGTTTCCATGCGTCCGATACAAAAACAAAGAGTAGCAGATGCCTGCGTAGTCACAAGCCACTTCCCCAATATGCACGGAACCCCGATACAAGTAGGCTACCCAGAAATGATAGGCATAAAAGATATAAATAATCCAGAATACGGCGATAGCGTCGAGATAAAAAAAGATGAAATCCCCCTCTTCTGGCCTTGTGGCGTAACCCCTCAAAATGTCCTAAGAGATGTAAAACTCCCTTTTGCGATAACCCATGCACCAGGACATATGTTTGTTTCAGATAAAAAAGATGAAGATTATTATGTTTAAGTCTGGCAAATGAAAGCATAATTTTAAAAAACACCAAATTGGCTTTGAGGAGAGGAGGAGCGAATAAAAGGTTATTTTATAAGTGGTTGACTTTTATTAAATATATTTAAAATGATGATGAAATTATTTTCCAAGTCAATTTCATAAACTACTGTATATTCTTTAAAAACCATGTCTCTAACATTTTCTTCGTCAAAATATATCGATTGTCTGAATTTATATGGGAATTGCGATAACTTTTTTATCTTTTTAAGTAGTTCTCGTCTGAATCTATTTGCAGCTAAGATTTTATCTTGGGCGATATATTCAAAGATTATATTGAAGTTGGTTTCAAACTTACTGTCAAATTTAATTTGCATATTTCGATGCAAGCTCTTTTGCAAAGATATCTGTTTTTTGTTCAAACTCTTCAAAAGAACTGAGTTGATTTTTGCCATTCTTGATATTTTCTCTAATCTCTAAAAGCTCTTTTTGTCTCTCATAAAAGTAAGGATCGTCCACAAGTTTTTCATCTTTTTCAAAAGAAACTTCATTTTTGATTTGTATTTTGTCTTTATAATGATCAACAAATGTCAAAAAGTCCTGCAAAAAACTATCTTGAATATTTACTTTTATTGTTTGCATACCACACCTCTCAATTTTATTCATTGTAGCAAAATTTTTATCAATCTAAAGTTAATCCTCCTATATGGTATTGTATCCTTAAGTCTAATAAACTGACGGCAAAAATGTAGTCAAAAATGGCACAAAGGTAATCAGCAATAAATCAAATATCATAATAAGCAAAAAGGGTGTTATCGCTTTTGAGATGTCTAGTATTTTTGTTTCAGCGATGGAGCTTGAAACCATCAGACAAATTCCAAGAGGTGGTGTTAGCATGCCGATTGCTAGGTTTGTCACTATCATCACTCCATAAGTCATGGGGTCGATTCCTAAGCTGTTTAGCAGAGGTGTGACGACTGGCACAAATAGTATCAAAGATGCTGTTGTTTCTACAAATGTACCCATTATGAGTAAGAAAAGATTGATGGCTAAGAGTATTATGTATTTGTTGTCGCCAAGTAGTAAAAATGTATTTGATAATAATTGTTGTACATTGTTCATGGATAGAAACCATGAAAAAACGGTTGCGATGGAAATGATTATGAGGATGATGGAGCTTGTATTTATGGCGTAAATTGATGCTTTATAGAGTTTTTTCAAGCTCAATTCTTTGTATATCAAACCACTGACAACAAAAGCATAGATAACTGCAACCGCAGCTGATTCTGTGGCTGTGAAAAGCCCTCCTAAGATACCGCCAACAACGATAAATGGAATACCAAGAGCCAAGATAGCATCTTTGAAGGCTTTTTTAAACTTTAGAAAATCAAACTTTCTATTTTCATCGTCAATCTCAAAATCTCTAGTTTTAAAAACAACAAGCAGTATGAGTGACAAACCTATGATGATGCCTGGAATCACTCCAGCTAAAAAGAGCTTTCCAACAGAGATATTTGCGATAAATGCAAAGATTATCATGGGGATGCTAGGAGGTATGATAACCCCGATAGAACCGCCAGTTGCTATGATGGAGGCTGCAAAATTTTTGTTATATCCCTTCTTTTTCATGGATGGAATCAAAACAGAACCAACCGCAGCTGTATCAGCAGCCGCAGAGCCAGAAACCCCAGCAAAAAGCATACTTGAGAGTATGGATGTGATAGCCAAGCCTCCTCTAAAATGCCCCACTAAAGACTCAGATAAATCAACAAGTCTCTTTGACATACCGCCTTGGTCCATCAAACTACCAGCTAGCATAAAAAGAGGAACTGCCAAAAGAACATAAGAATTTACTCCATCAAACATCTTTTGAGGTATCATAAATAGTGGTAAATTTGACATCAAAAATGCAACCGTGGTGGATAAGCCGATGGATAAAAAGATTGGTATGGACAAAAGTATCAGGCAAAGTAAAAGTACGATTAAAAGTATCATTTAGCCATCTTTTTTAAAATGTCATCCGTGCAATATATCAGCCAAATAACAGCAGATATAGGAAGAGATGCAAATGGAAGGGCAAAAGGCACTTGAAGTGTCGCAGTTGTTTGCATCATAAAAAGCGGAAAAAGCTTGATGGAGCCGAGTAAAATCAACATCCAAAAAGCGATGAACAATAGACTTATAATTATCTCGATATTTTTTTGATTTTTTGGGGAAACATACGCAAGAATCATATCTATTCTTATATGGGCTTTGTGTTTGTGAGCCATCGTGGCTCCTAAAAATGTGATGTAAGCCAACATGTAGCGAGCTACTTCATTTGACCAGTATATGGAGTCATTTAAGGCATATCTGTAAAATACACTCACCCCTAAAAGTAGTGACAATAAAAAAAGAAGCGACACGACAAGCTTGCTAATTTGCTTGTTTAACGCATCGCTTAAAACTCCGATAAATCTGGCTATTTTGAGCATTTTTTATTGTGCTAAAATCTCATCTAGGTATTTTTTAGCATCTCCGCTAAATCTGCTTTTAAGAGGTGCAACTCTTTTTTTGAAAGACGCCATATCAGGATGTTCATCGATAATCATACCTTGTTTTTTCAAATCAGCCAAAAAGAATGCTGCTTTATCTCTGTTGAGTTTTCGCTCATATATAGATGCCTCTTTTGTAGCTTTAAAAAGCAATTTTTGATACTTTTTAGGCAAAGAATTATAAAAACTTTTACTTCCAACAAAAACCAAGGCAGAATATACATGTCTAGTTAGTGTGAGATATTTTTGCACTTCGTATAGTTTGTATTGGTCTATGACTGCTAGAGGATTTTCTTGTCCATCTATAACATGTTGAGAAAGTTGAGTGTAGATTGGCCAAGGCATTGGAGTTGGATTTGCACCGATATCTTTCCAGATGTCTATCTGAAGTTGTGAATTCATAACTCTTATCTTCAAGCCTTTTACATCACTAGCGGAGTGAATCGGTTTTTTAGAGTTTGTTATGTTTCTAAAGCCGTTTTCCAAAAAGTGATAACCCACTAGATTTGCAGATTGAAAGTTTTTCAAGATTTTTTGCCCGATTTTACCATCGAGAATCTTGTCTGCTTTTGCAAAACTATCAAAGATAAAAGGAAATTCTATAGCTTTTATAGTAGGCACAAATTTGTCAATCGGACCAGCTGTGATGACACCCATCTGAAGAGCATTTAGCTGAAGCTGTTGCAAGATACTAGTTTCACTACCTACTGATTTTGAGTGGTGGATATTGACTTTTATATCGCCGTGGCTTGAACTCTCAACTATGTCCTTAAACTTTTTAGCCGCCATATAGTGGAAAGAGTGAGGGGTTGTAACAATCCCTAGATTTATAGTGTAAGCGAATATCGCAACAGGAAGCATAAAAAATGCCAACATAAGCACTAAAATTTTCTTCATATTTTCTCCTTTTATGATTTTTAGTAATTTTAACATAAAAAATCTTTAGATATGTCTAATCGGTATATTGTATGTAAAATTAGACCAACTAT
>JALUMJ010000090.1 GCA_027040375.1 Campylobacteraceae bacterium | reverse complement strand
CTTAAATCATAAGGAACACTTTGCATCACCCATACTCTAAATTTTGTAAATGATAAAACTAAAAATAAAATACCAGATATAAAGACGATACCTAAAGCACTTTGCCATGGAATCTTCATGCCAAGAACTAAACCAAATGTAAAATATGCATTAAGCCCCATACCAACACTCATCGCAATCGGTGTATTTGCCCAAAAACCATTTAATACTGTTGAAAAAATTGTTATCAAAGCAGTTGCTGTGATAAGTGCCCCCATCGGCATACCAGTTTTGCTCATAATTATGGCATTTACTGGAACTATATACATCATCGTTAAAAATGTTGTAAAACCTGCTGTAAATTCTGTTTTCACGGTTGTTCCGTGTTCTTCAAGCTTAAAAAATCCCACTCTTTCTCTCCTTTAGTATGTTTTTATTTCGTTGTATAAACTATCTCTTTGAACTGGTGCAAAACCGCTTGTTTGGATTAAATCCAAAAATGTTTGTAGTTGTAATCCACCACTACTTTTTGCTCCTGCGGCAGATTGGATTGATTCTTTCTCTATCGTTCCATCTAAATCATCTGCTCCAAATTCTTGTGCGATGAGAGCTAGATTTATAGTTGATGTTGCCCAATATGCCTTGATATGAGGTATATTATCTAACATAAGCCTACTTATCGCATATGTTTTTAGGATTTCGACTGAACTTAAAAAATCTTCTACATGTAAGTAATTGTTACCTCTTTGATAAACAAGTGGGATAAAGGCATTAAACCCACCACTTTTATCTTGCTGGTCTCTTAGGCGAATCATATGGTCAACTCTATGTTCTCTTTTTTCCACATGCCCAAAGAGCATAGTGGCATTTGATTTTTTTCCATGTTTATGCCAAATATCGTGAATCTCCATCCACTGTTTTGAGCTAACTTTGCCTTTGCATATATATTCTCTTACTTTTTCATCAAATATTTCAGCTCCGCCTCCTGGCAGCGAATCTACTCCACTTTTTATCATCATCTCTATGATTTGTTCATAACTCATATTGTATTGAGTCGCTAGGAAATTAATCTCAGCGGCAGTTAAAGCCTTTACATGTAGAGCTGGAAATCTCTCTTTTATCTTCCTAAATATCCCCATATACCAATCCAACCCTGCATCTTGATTGTGAGCTGAGACGATATGTACTTCTGTTATATTATGAGTGATGGATTCATCAAGAATTTTTAAAATCTCTTCGTGAGTCATAGTGTATGGATTTGGATTTTTTCGATTTGCACTAAAAGCACAAAATTTGCAGATATCTTTGCAGATATTTGTGGGATTTATATGTCTGTTTATATTAAAAAAGGCTTTATTTTGATATAAAGCCTTTCTTTTTTTATTTGCGTATTTACCTAAAGTAAAAAGATCAAGTTCCCAAAGCGCTACACCATCTTCATAGCTTAGCCTTTTGCCACTTTCTAATTTTTCTAATAAATTCATATATTACTTTCTAGATAAGTTTAAAAAAGACATTTTATCTAATGAAATATTATATACTGATAAAACTTTATAGATAGTTTTCAGGTGGATATGCTTTTTCCACAAAATCTATATCCTTATCGCCTCTTCCACTTAAATTTACCAAGATAGACTCATATGGTTTTTCTTTCGCTAATTTCATCGCATATGCCACGGCATGAGCACTCTCAAGTGCCGGTATAATGCCTTCATACTTACATAAATCATAAAATGCACGAATTGCTTCATTGTCATCAATTGCCACAGCATTAGTTCTATTTTCTCTATTTAAATAAGCTTGCTCTGGTCCAACAGAAGGGTAATCAAGTCCACTTGCCACTGAGTGCACAGGAGCAGGAGAGCCATCTTCATTTTGAAGCATTATAGAGTTAAACCCATGTAGAACCCCCTCTTTCCCATAAGTCAAACTCGCTGCATGCTCTCCTAGTTTTGTTCCTTTTCCTAAAGGTTCTACTGCGTAAATTTCGCAAGGCTCTTCTATAAAAGCAGAAAAAAGCCCCATGGCATTACTTCCACCACCAACACAAGCTACTAGATTATCTGGTTGGTTTCCTGTCATCTCAAAAAATTGTTCTTTTGCTTCGATGCCGACTATGCTTTGAAAATCTCTCACCATCATAGGAAACGGATGAGGACCAACAACAGAGCCTATGGCATAAAATAAATTTTCAGGGTCTTTCATAAAAGCTTCAAAAGCACTATCCACTGCTTCTTTTAAAGTTCTTCCACCAAAACTAACCGGCACTACTTTTGCACCTAGCATTTTCATTCTAATCACATTTGGATGCTCTTTTTCTATATCTACTTCGCCCATATGTATCTCGCACTCAAGTCCAAAATAAGCAGCAGCCGTTGCTAGCGCCACACCATGTTGCCCTGCTCCTGTTTCTGCTATTAGTTTCTTTTTACCAAGGTATTTTGCCAAAAGCGCTTCACCCATGCAGTGATTTAATTTATGGGCTCCAGTGTGATTTAAGTCTTCTCTTTTTAGATAAATTCTACCACC
>JALUMJ010000089.1 GCA_027040375.1 Campylobacteraceae bacterium | reverse complement strand
GGTTTTTTGTGGATACTTGAGTACTCGGTAGATCATAGAAGTGATTTACCAGTGCCTTACTATTTTATACTTCCGCTTGCGCTTCCTTTGACTATATTTGTCATAAAAACTTTTGCACCCAATGCCATGGGGCATGGAACAGAAAAAGTCATAGAAGCGGTTCATAAAAGGCAAGGAAAGATAAAAGTAGCTGTAATGCCAATCAAGCTTTTGGCAACAGTTTTTACTATATTTGCTGGTGGTTCCGTTGGAAAAGAGGGTCCTGGAGCTCAGATAGGTGCTGGTGCATCTTCCGTTATAGCTTCAATGTTAAGATTTAGTGCTTCGGATAGAAAGAAATTGGTTATTTGCGGTATTAGTGCAGGTTTTGCATCTGTTTTTGGGACACCAATAGCTGGAGCTATTTTTGGTATAGAAGTTCTTACTATTGGCATAATTATGTATGATGTCCTTTTGCCTTCATTTGTTGCTGGTTTTGCAGCATTTACTACTGCTCAGTTTTTGGGTACGGATTATACTTATTTTGATATACATTTTTACAAATCAGTTGATTTGGATTTAACACTGATAGCCGAAGTTCTAGTTGCAGGTATATTTTTTGGAGTTGTGTCTGACTTTTTTATAACGGTTTTGACGGAAATAGAAAAAGTAATCACAAAGATAAAATATAATGCCTACCTCAAGGCATTTGTAGCTGGTTTGATTATGGTAATTACCACATTATTTATAGGAGATAGGTATCTAGGACTTGGACTTGGAGTTATAGAAAATGCACTTGACCCCGAAGGGTTTTTGTCTGCAGATATTCATTGGTATGATTTTATGCTTAAGACCGTTTTTACTTCAATTTCGCTTGGAAGTGGAGGAAGTGGTGGTATAGTTACGCCTATTTTTTATGTTGGAGCCACTAGTGGCGTAGTCTTTGGACATCTTATACACAATGAAGTTGCACTTTTTGCAGCTCTTGGATTTGTGAGTGTTTTAGCTGGAACTACAAATGCTCCAATAGCTTCCATAATCATGGCAGTTGAGCTTTTTGGTATAGAGATTGCACACTACGCTGCTATTTCCGCTGTAGTTGCATTTCTTGTTTCTGGGCATAGAAGTGTTTTTCCTTCTCAAAAAATTGCTATGAGCAAAGCTGGTTTGATTGATATAGACGCTGGAGATGATATAGAGCATTCGAGCATAAGTGTTCATACAGAAGATTTGGAAAAGTTTAAAAATATTCGCTCTCAGATAAAATACAAAAGACTAAAGTGGCAAGCCAAAAATTTTCATACTAAAAAATAAGTTTAAATACTTATAATGTATTATAAAAACTATAAGCCACAAAAAACATGATAAATGCTGTAAATAAATCAAGCATTTTCCAAGTTATGCTTTTTTGAAATAGTGGTATGAGGATTCTACTTCCATATGCTAGCGAAAAAAACCATATAAAAGATGCACTACTTGCACCAAATATAAAAAGATTTTGATTTATACCTTTAAAATGACTCCCTATAGAGCCTATAAGCATCAAAGTATCCAAATAAACATGAGGGTTTAATAGTGATATAGCAAGTGTTGCTATTATGGTTTGCACAAGCCCATTTGTCTCTTTTTTGGCTTTAAATTTCATCTTTTGATTAGAAAATACATTTTTAAGTGCAAGTAAACCGTAGAGAAGCAGAAAAACTATGCCAAACCAAGTGATATAGATAAAAAATGATGGATATAATTCAAGAAGTTTTCCAACGCCTTTGACACCAGAAATCATCAATGAAGCATCTAGTATAAAACATATAAGAGCTATTGTAAAAGTATGTTCTTTTAGTAGCCCCTTTTTAAGGACATAGATATTTTGAGCTCCAATTGCCACAATAAGACCGAAACTTACCAAAAAACCTTGTAAAAATATACCGATAATGAAACCTTGCATGAAGAAGAGGTGGTGGCTTGAGACAGAATTGAACTGCCGACACGGTGATTTTCAGTCACCTGCTCTACCGACTGAGCTATCAAGCCACTCATTTTGAGATTGAAATTATAGCTGAATAACTTTAATCTTGGCTTATCTTCTTAATATTTAGATTTAGATATAATTTTATTAAAAAAAGGTAGCCTAGCAATGCGAAAATTAAACTTTATATCATGGAATGTAAATGGTATAAGAGCAGTAGATAAAAAACAAGCTTTGAAGTGGGTTGATGAAACTGATATCGATTTCTTGGCTCTTCAAGAGATAAAGGCGGAAGCAGAGCAGATACCTGCGAGTATATTTGACAAAGAGTTTAAAGAGTTACATGTCAACTCATCAAGTAAAAAAGGTCAATCTGGCGTTGCTCTTTTTAGTGACATAAAATCCTTACATGTAGATACTGCAAAAGATGTTGATATACTAAATGAAGGGCGAATAAATGAGTTCCATTTTGATGATATTGTATTTTTTAATGTTTATTTTCCAAATGGACAACGAAATGATGAAAGGCTAGAGTACAAGATGGCTTTTTATGAACGATTTTTACAACATTGCGAAGCTCTAA
>JALUMJ010000088.1 GCA_027040375.1 Campylobacteraceae bacterium | reverse complement strand
AGAAACCGTGATGACAAAATCTGATTTTTCAAAACTTTTTATATTTTTCTTATAGCTATGCAGGGTAGATATTATTTTTGCTTTTAAAAAAGGCTTCAAATTAATTATCATATCAGTGGCTTTATTTGCTTGAGTATGGATAATATCAAATTTTTCTTTTTTTAAAATTCTATATAATTTGTATAGGATGAAAGGGTTGTTTCTACTCTTGCTGAGGTCTAACTCTATAAAATTAACTCCATTAAAATCTTTTTTAAACTTTTGGTGAGCTATGATACTTATGTCTATTCCCGATTGTTTTAAAGAATGAGTCAATTCCATAACATGTTTTTCAAGTCCGCCATCTTCAGCTCCACCTAAAACTTGAACTATCTTCATTCTTTTCTCAATCTGTATATAAATTTAAAATACCCATCTTTAATGTTAATTCTAGGCAATAAAAACATGCTATCAGCGCCCAAATCAACTTTTCTAACCTCAGTCGTTACAGCACCGATAAACCCCGCTTCTTTAACAATCTCTTCATCATCTTTTTCATATATACCAAAAGGGTAAGAGAAAGTTTTACAGATTATGTCAAATTTTTCTTCTAAAATTTTTTTAGATTTGATAATTTCTTCTTTTTTCTCTTCGAGTGAAATTTTACAGAAATTTTTATGATTTATTGTGTGAGCTCCAATCTCTATCAAACCACTCTCGAGGAGATTTTTTATATCATTGTCACCTAGTTTATCTATGTGATTTACAATATTTGCATTTTTGGTTTTTCTATATAGCGACCAGTCGTTGTCAAATCTATTGATGATGACAAAAATGGTTGCTTTAAAATTGTATTTTTTTAATATAGGAAGAGCATTTGTGATGTTGTCTTTATATCCATCATCAAATGTGATGACCACACTTTTTGGAGGTAATTTGTCTTTTTGCTCAATCATTTCATTTAAAGTGTAGCTTGTATAGCCGTTTCTACTCAAATATGCTATCTGTTTTTCAAAATTTTTAATAGATACTCTTATTCCGCTTAATCTTTTTAATTTTTGATTATTTATAGAGTGATACATGAGTATTAAAGGATTATTTTGCAATTTTTTCATACACTTTTATAGTTTTTTCCACCATTTGTTTAAGCGAAAAATTTTCTTTTATATAATTAAAACCATCAAAACTCAAATTTTTTGCTCTTATGATTTTATTTGCAAACTCTTTTTCATCGCCAATTTCTACAAAATATCCATTTCTATTTTCTTGTATTATATCTAAAACTCCACCATGATTTGTGGCGATTACGGGAGTATTTAGTGCGATTGCCTCTGCGACACTTCTTCCGAAACTTTCTGGTTTTTTTGAGGTGCTTACTACAACATTGCTAAGAGCGTATATCTCTGTCACATTATGGGTGGAGCCTGTGAAAATTACCTCTACATGTAGAGATTTTATTAAATCTTTTAGTGATTGAAAATATTTTTCCTTATCTGCTCTCACTCCACCGACTATCAAGCCTATTGTGTTTGGAAGCTTTTTTTGAACTATTGATGTAGCTTTGATAAAAGTTTCCAAATCTTTTAGTTGAGTAATTCTTCCAACACTTGAGATTATGAACTTATCATTTAAATCATGTTTGTTTTTGAAGTTGCTGATAAAATCTTCATCTATATTTTCAGGGTTAAATTTATTTAAATCAATTCCTCTTGGTATAACAGTTATCTTTTTTTCCTCTGAGTTGTAATGCTCTTTTATATATTCTTTTATGGCACCACTTACGCATATGATTTCATCAGCTTTAGTCATTATTTTACTGTAAAAGCTAACACTGTTAAATCCGTGAACAGTTGAAACTATTGGTATATTCAAATTTTTATTTGCAAAATATGTCAGCCAGGCAGGAATACGACTCCTTACATGTATGACATCAGGGTTTAGCTTTTTAAGAGTTGCTTTTAGGGCAGATACTCTACCAAAAATACTCAGTGGATTTTTACTGCAAACATCCATATCTACATGTAAGCTTCCATCTTTTTCTAACTGTTTGGCTAGCTTACCACCATGACTGATAACTATGGATTTAAAACCCTTTTTGACCAATTCTCTTGCTAGCTCAACCGTACCTCTCTCGACTCCACCTTCGTTTAACTCTGGAAGTATTTGTACTATATTCATATCTCTATCATCTTTAAATAGGGAGAAAAATCAAATTTTCCTTTGATGCTTTGCACTGTTTTTGCCAAGGTGTGAAATTTTGTATCTTTTTTCTTGGACTTTAACTCTATTATCTCTATGTCTGCGCCTGAATTTGCCCTTGCTTCACTAAGCATTGAGGTGGAGTCTATAGTGATAAAAAGCTCGGTGCAAACCTCTAAAAAATCTGGAATAGGGTTGATATTTGGATTTTTAGAATATATGATTTCATAATCAAATTTGTAATTTTTCAATAATTCATCTATCTCTTTTGGTGTTCTTCTTGAAGTTGTTATGTATTTTAGATGATTTGGAAATTTTTCAAATATTTCATCTAAATATCTTTGAATAATCTTTTTATCCATCTCAAATATAGAATTATTTCCACCTATTATGATAGCAAGGGCATCTTTTGTATCTTTTTTTATATACCCTTTTGGTTCGCTTACGGATAGATTTAATGGAATGGAAATTATATTTTTCAGGGCTGGAGGATTGTCATGATTTGAAGCTATTATATAGTCAAAATCACTGTATCTAAAACCTTTTGGAAGCATTATAGCTATAGATTTCATACCTAATTTTTTCGCAAGATATTTATTGGCATAATATGTCGATGACCCTGTCGATACAACAGCTTTGTAATTTTTAGGCTCTATTTGTAGAGAGAAAAGATTGATATATATACTAAAAAAATCAAGTAGATAAGTGAACGGTTTGATGTTGTTTTTTAACTCAACAACATCAAATTGTAAGTTTTTAAGTTTTGCAAAGGCAATTGATTGATTTAAATGCCCAGCTTTTCCATCGCTCAATATCAAAATTTTCAAAGAAGTCTCCATCTGTTGTGCATCCAAAACCATTGCTCAGGATACTCCCATACAACTTTTTCTAGTATATCGTTATATTTTTGAGTTATATTTTTGATTTTTTTATCTGTCCTTTCCTCTTCAGGAGCAATGTATTCTACTGGTTCAAAAATTAATGGAGTGTACTTTCCATTTTTTTGCCGCGGAAAAAATATCGGTAAAATGACAGGATTAAATTTTAGTTTCAGCTCAGCTATGGATTTTGTTGTATCTGCGGGAAGATTAAAAAAATTAACTTTTACACTGTTTTCGCCACCTGCTTTTTGATCAAAAAGTAATCCCGCAAATTTACCTCTTTTGAGAGTCTTTATGATGTTAAACATCGCATTTTTTTTATATACATTTCTATTTCCGTATCTTTGCCTAAAAGGGGTAGTGATATTTTTTTCTATTAGCTTATTGTTTCCTTCTCTTCCGATTGCCAACATTGGGTATCCGTGAAAAGGTAAAAACTGAGCTGCTAATTCCCAGTTTGAAAAGTGGGCAGTGATGATTAATGCACCATTTTTTGCATCTTTTGTGTATAATTCTAATTTTTTTAAAAACTCCTCTTTGCCTTCTACTATATCATCAAGGATTATCTTATTGTTTAGCATCAAAATAATTTCCGATATGGTTATAGCGACACTTTCATAAGAGGCTAAAGACAGCTTTTCGATTTCATCTCTATTTTTATCAGGAAAGGCAGATTTTAGATTTAGTTTTGTCAGCTTTGAGCGTCTTTTTTCATATTTAAAAAGTAGTCTAGATATTGATTTTAAAGTTTTATACACGGCAGAGTTTGGTAAGAGTCCTATGATAAATATAAAAATTTTTACACTATAATACTCTAACTTATCTCGCATATAACCTCTTTTTAGAAAACAATAAATATAATCATACTAAAATTAGGCTAAAGAGGTGCTAAATAATTTTTTAAAAGGAGATAGCATTATAGAGTATTTTAAACGAAGCTTGGATACAATAGGTGGCAAATTAAATAATAAGAAAAATTATATATAAAGATATTTAAGGAGGCAATGAGTCATGAAATCAATCTTTAGAGAGTATGACATAAGAGGAATCTTTGAAAAAGAGTTAAACGAGCAGATGACAAAACTGATCGGTTATTTTTTAGGGCAGAGAGTAAAAAAGATAAGTGGGTCTGTTGTCGCGATTGGTTACGATGCTAGAAGTCACTCTCCTGTGCTTTGTGATTATCTTATAAGTGGTTTTAATAAAGCAGGCTGTGAAGTTTTAAATATGGGCATGGTCGCAACTCCGGTAAACTACTTTTCAAATTTTCAAGATTGGGATGGGACCACTACGGATGCCTCTGTTATGATCACAGGCTCTCACAATCCTAGTGAGTACAATGGATTTAAGATAACTATCGATAAAAAGCCTTTTTTTGGAGAGGATATTTATGCACTAGGCGATGAGATTTTGGAAAATATAGATTTGAAAGTAGGGGACGATACCGCTTGTAAAATAATAGATGCAAAAAACAGATATATAGATTTTCTATCCAAAGAGTTTGAACACTTAAAGGGTTTTGATAAAAAATTTGTTATTGATTGTGGCAATGGAGTAGCCGGAGTAGTTGCACCGCAGATTTTTGATAATCTTGGATTTGATTATAAAAGTCTTTTTACCGAACCAGATGGAACATTTCCAAATCATCATCCTGACCCTACGGTTGAGAAAAACTTGATAGATATAAAAAAAGAGCTAGAGGGTGAGTTTGAGTTTGGATTTGCTTATGACGGAGATGCCGATAGAATCGCATTTTTGACAAAAAAATACAATGTCAAAGGTGATATAATGGCGATACTCTTCTCAAAATCAATGCAAAATCCAACAGTTATAGGCGAAGTGAAATGCTCGCAAGTTATGTATGACACTATAAATTCTTATGGAAAAGCCGTGATGTATAAGACGGGACATAGTAACCTAAAAGTAAAGATAGCCGAACTAAATGCTGATTTTGCCGCTGAAGTGAGCGGACATCTCTTTTTTAATGATAGGTACTTTGGTTATGATGATGCTATATATGCCTCATTGCGTATGATTGAGCTTATTAAAAATGGTTTAGATGTAGATAAAGAGATAGAAGCTCTGCCAAAGGTTTACTCTACCGAAGAGATAAAAGTGGAGACAAGTGAGAGTGAGAAGTTTTTATTGGTTCAAAAAGTAAAAGAGTTGCTAAAAAACCCACCAAGTGATTTTCCTCATATAAAAGAGATAGTTGATGTTGATGGAGTAAGAGTGATATTTGATGAGGGTTGGGGCTTAGTGCGAGCTAGCAATACGACGCCAGTGCTTGTCACAAGATTTGAATCCACAGATGAAGCAAAAGCAAAAGAGTACGAACAAAAGCTAAATGCCCTAATCCTAAAAGCAAAAGATAATCTGTAATGATAGGTATCGTTGATTACCATATGGGGAATCTCCGAAGCGTCTATAATGCTTTTGAAAAGATTGGGGAAAAAGTTGATATTGTCAAAGATGCGGATAAATTAAAATTTTATGATAAGATTTTTTTGCCTGGTGTTGGAGCATTTGGTGATGCGATGAAGAGCTTGGACGAAGCAGGCATGAAAGAGGCGGTTTTGGATTTTGCTAGAAGCGGTAAACCTCTTCTTGGTGTTTGTTTAGGTATGCAGCTTTTGTTTGACAAGAGTTATGAATTTGGAGAAACGAAAGGTTTGGGGTTAATTTCAGGCGAGATTGTAGAGTTTGATAAATCAAAATTTCAAACCAAATTAAAAGTTCCGCATATGGGTTGGAATGAAATCTTTATACAAAAAAAATCACCACTTTTGAAAGATATCAAAGATGAGACTTATCTATATTTTGTGCATAGTTTTCACGCTACATGTAAAGATGATTATATAGTGGCAAATGCAAATTATGGATATAGTTTTCCCAGTGTTGTTCAAAAAGATAATGTCTTTGGTTTTCAGCCTCACCCTGAAAAGTCACATGATAATGGACTAAAAATACTAAAAAATTTTGTGGAGTTATAGATGTATATATTGCCAGCGATTGATTTAAAAGACGGAAAAGCAGTTAGACTTACAAAAGGTTTGATGGATAGTGCCAAGATTTACTCAGATGAGCCTTGGCAGGTGGCAAAGCATTTTGAAGAGATAGGCTCTAAATGGCTCCATTTGGTTGATTTAAATGGTGCCTTTGCAGGGGAGCCAAAAAACCTTGAGCAAATAAAAAAGATTAGAGAAAATTGTAATCTTCAATTAGAATTAGGTGGTGGTATCAGGGATGAAGATACGATAAAGAGATATATTGACTTAGGAGTTGATAGAGTGATTTTAGGCTCAATCGCTCTTAAAAATCCAGATTTTGTCAAAAAAATGTGTGAAAAATACAGAGTAGTTGTTGGTATCGATGCGATAGATGGTTTTGTAGCAGTTGAGGGATGGGCCCAAAAATCTCAAATGAGAGCTGCTGACTTGGCAAAAGATTTTGCACAAGCGGGGGTTGAAGCTATAGTTTGCACAGATGTTGGAAGAGACGGAACACTAAGTGGCGTGAATGTTGGTTTTACGATAGACATCGCAAGAGCTTCAGGAGTTGACACGATAGCAAGTGGTGGTGTGAAAGATATCGAAGATATAAAAGTATTGGCTTATTCGGGTGAGGTGAGTGGCGTAATCATAGGAAAAGCATATTATGAAGGCACAATTAGTCTAAAAAAAGCTTTTTCTTTAGTCGAACGCTTTAGAGATTAAAGTAACTTCAAAGTAAAATAGGTTAAAATATAGTAAATAATTAATTTAAAAGGATATGTATTGAGATTATTAGTAGTAGATGATAGCTCAACTATGCGAAGAATCATAAAAAACACTTTGGCAAGATTAGACTATAAAGATGTGTTAGAGGCTGAACACGGCATAGCAGCTTGGCAAGTTATGCAACAAAACAGCGATATTGATGTCTTGATAACAGACTGGAATATGCCAGAGATGAATGGACTAGAACTCGTAAAAAAAGTAAGAGCCGAATCGAAATACGAAGATATGCCAATCATCATGGTTACAACTGAGGGTGGAAAATCAGAAGTTATAACGGCATTAAGAGCGGGAGTAAATAACTATATAGTAAAACCTTTTACACCACAAGTATTAAAAGAAAAATTAGAGGATGTTTTAGGTTAATATATGAAAAAAACCTTTTACGAGCTTCTTCTTACCCCAAGTAGTGAATATTCAGATTTTATAGATTTTATTTTTGCTTTAGGATTTGAAGGCTTAGAAGAAAAAGATGGAAATATTATCATCAGAAGTGAAGATAGCTTGGACTTAACACTTTTTGCATTGGAAGAATATGCGAAAAAACTCTCACTACATGTGGGCAAAAATATAACTTTAAAAACAAATTTAAGTGTAAAAGAAAATGAAAATTGGATTCAGAAATATAAAGATTCTGTGCATCCTATTGATGTTGGAAGATTTTATATACGACCAGATTGGGAAAAACCTGATAGTTCTAAAATAGACATAATAATCAATCCAGCACTTGCTTTTGGTTCAGGTCATCATGAAAGTACTTATGGATGCATATTGCAACTACAAAAACATGTAAAGAAAAATGATACTTTTTTAGATGTCGGCTGTGGGAGTGGAATCCTCTCGATAGTAGGTGCAAAATTGGGTGCAATTGTCGATATTTGCGATACAGACGAATTGGCGATAAGTAGTGCAAAAGAAAATTTTAGTTTAAATCGTGAAAATATTGAAAATTCATGGGTGGGTTCAGTGCAATTATCAAACAAGACTTACGATGTGGTTGTGGCAAATATTATAGCCGATATCTTGATAATGCTAGCAAATGATTTGATTAAAAAAGTAAAAAAAGATGGATATTTAATATTATCAGGTATCCTTGATAAATATATAGACAAAGTAGAAAAAAAGTTTTCAGTTTTAAAAACAGTAGAAAAATACAAAAAAAATGAATGGTTTACATTAGTTTTACAAAGGCAATAAATGGCACAAAAAGACAATAAAAAAGGCTTAAATAACAATAATAATTTCTTCAACCAAAATCCTCTTTTGGTTTTTGCAATTTTTTCAATCGTTATTATCATAGTATTTAAAAATTTTATGACTCCAAATGATGGGATGATGAGCTCCTCCGTGGGTTCTACTCAAAATGCAGTTACAAAAAATATAAATTATTCCAAATTTAAAGAACTTGTAAAAGAGGGCAAACTTAGTTATGTTGCAATTGGGCAAACAACTATACGAGCTTATGTTCAAAATGGTGCGGTCAAAGATATATATGTGGTAAAAAAAGTGGCTGGCGACAATAATCTTGTATCTCAGTTAGAAGCAAAAAAAATACCTTATGGTGGATATAATGAAACTAATATATTTTCAGAAATTCTCTTCTCTTGGGTGTTGCCTATTTTTATATTTTTTGGTATTTGGATGCTATTGGCAAATAAAATGCAAAAAAATATGGGCGGTGGAATACTTGGTATGGGGAGTAGCAAAAAATTAGTCAATTCTGAAAAACCAAAAGTGAAATTTGATGATGTTGCGGGTGTTTTAGAGGCAAAAGAGGAAGTAAAGGAGATAGTTGACTTTTTAAAACATCCAGATAGATATCTAACTTTAGGAGCTAAGATTCCAAAAGGTGTTCTTTTGGTGGGACCTCCAGGAACTGGTAAAACACTTCTTGCAAAAGCCGTAGCTGGTGAGGCAGATGTGCCTTTTTTCTCAGTTTCAGGCTCAAGTTTTATAGAGATGTTTGTGGGAGTTGGAGCAAGTCGTGTGCGAGATTTATTTGAAAATGCAAAAAAAGAAGCACCCGCTATCGTCTTTATAGATGAGATAGATGCTATCGGTAAAAGTAGAGCAGCAAATGGTCAAATGGGTGGAAATGACGAGAGAGAACAAACACTAAACCAACTCTTAGCCGAGATGGATGGTTTTAATTCTGATAAATCTCCCGTTATCGTACTAGCCGCTACTAATAGACCTGAAGTTTTAGATGCCGCACTTCTTAGACCTGGAAGATTTGACAGACAAGTGCTTGTAGATAAGCCTGATTTTCAAGGCAGAATTGATATACTAAAAGTGCATATTACTGATATAAAACTTGCAAAAGATATAGATTTAAAAGAAGTGGCGAGACTGACAGCTGGATTAGCTGGTGCTGATTTGGCAAATATTATAAACGAAGCAGCGCTGTTAGCTGGGCGAAAAAGCAAAGATTATGTTGAGCAAAAAGATATGGTCGAAGCAGTTGAGCGAGCTATCGCTGGACTTGAAAAGAAAAGTAGAAGAATAAATCCAAAAGAGAAAAAGATAGTAGCTTATCATGAAAGTGGTCACGCACTAATAGCTGAAACTACCAAAGGAGCAAAAAGCGTTTCAAAAGTTTCAATCATTCCAAGAGGCTTGGCAGCACTTGGTTATACACTAAATACTCCTGAAGAAAATAAATTTTTGATGCAAAAACACGAACTTATAGCAGAAGTAGATGTGCTTCTTGGTGGTCGTGGTGCTGAAGAAGTATTTTTAGGTGAAATCTCAACTGGCGCTGGTAATGACTTGGAGAGAGCCACTGATATAGTAAAATCTATGGTTGGGATTTATGGCATGAGTGAAGTTGCAGGATTGATGGTTTTAGAAAAACAAAGAAATACATTTTTGATGGGTGGAAGCACAAAAGATTATAGTGAAAAAATGGCTGAAAATTTAGATGAATACATTAAA
>JALUMJ010000087.1 GCA_027040375.1 Campylobacteraceae bacterium | reverse complement strand
TTAGATGAGATAATCAACTAGTAAAATTATATTTGAAACAGGGTAAAAAGTTTAACCATGACCCCGATTTCTGACCCCGATTTCAAGGTGGCGACTGACTCCGTTTTCTTTGCTATTTTTATTGTAAATAGCTACTTTTCTCTTGGGTTATTGTCTCTGTTTTTTTTGAAGATTTTACATTTTTTACTTTGTTGTGCAGATAGTTATATATCGCTGTTACTTTCTTATCATTTAGTCCTATCACAACATCATGCATCAACATCTTCATGGAGCCGCCATAGTGCTCATCTGTTTTATATTTTGATATTGAGCTTATTATTTCATCTTTTGTCATATTTCTTAAAATTCTACTTCCTGCTCCAGCTCCAACTTCTCCTTGTTTTCCATGACATGAAGCACAGTTTTTTACATAAATTTTCTGACCATCTATGCTTGAAGTGCCACGATCAAATATCGCATCTACTATCGAACTATCTTTTTTATATACTTTTACTTGTACTTTGCCATCTTTTGAGTATTTTTCTACTAAAGCTTTTAAATCTTTAGCAAATGCTCCCTTTGCTTCAAAAACATAAGTATCGTCTTTTGCGATAGTTAGGGTTGTAAATATAAATAGTAAAGAGATGAGTATTTTAAACATAATTGATAATCCTTAATTATTAAATCTGCTAAAGGATTATATCTGTTTTTTCTTTAGAGTGGGCTTTGAAGAGGATAAAATCAAAAAAGCCAAAACCACATCTGCGGTTTTGGCTGTGGTATCAAATAAAATCTAATCTAAGATTAGAATTTATATGTTGCTTGGAATCTTGCAAGAGTCTTGTCGTCAGCACCAGCTACTACAGGACTTGCAGAACCATATCTTACATAAGTTGATAGTTTTTTACTTACATTATAACTAACTTGTCCATAGTATTGATCATCATAAGAACCGTTGTCATAACTTACATAACCTGCCTTAGCAGCAAATGGCCCAAAAGAACCTTTTACTTCACCAAAATATGCACTCTCGTCAGCTTGATTGATTTGAACTAGTCCATAGATACCGCCATAAATCAAATCATTATCGCCTTCTGCTGATCCGTCAAGTGTAACATCACCAGCATCTTGGTCATTTGTAACATAACCAGCTCTTACGCCAAATGCACCAAATTTACCGCTTGCTTGGATACGAATTGTACTTGCTGTTGCAGCTGTACCGTCTGGATTTTTTTGAGCATATTGTGCTTTTACAGCAGCTGGACCAACATTTGCTCCACCTTCTACAAATATAAAGTCTGCGCCATTATTTGCACCACTATTTTCAGAATCAATCTTAATATACCAAGCTCTAGCATTGAACATATCATTTGAGTAGATAGCTGCAACTGCTGTAGCTGCATTTGTAACTGCTGAGTTATCTGTGAAGTAAGCACCAGCTAGAGTTAAACCAGCAACTGGGCTAACTAAAACTTTAAGACCTACTGCATCAGTATCATCTAGTGGAGAACCTGTGTACATTCTACCTAACATAACTTTAGTATTTGAAAAACCACTATAAGTCATAACTGCTCTATCTACAAGAAAAGAACCTTTTCCTAATACCGCATTAGTTTTTGTAGCTCTATCCATAGTTGCTCTTACATAGTACTGTACATTATCACTTACTGCGCCAGTAAGACCAGCTCTAATCTCTACTTTACTATATGCTTCAGCGCTAGAAGCATCATGGAATCTATAGTAACCATATCCGTTTAAATTTACACCTTTAATTGCATCTGTAAGTGGTGTTGCGCTTGCTACTGAAAACGCACCTGCTGCCATAATTGCTGCCAAGCTAAGTTTAGCTAATTTCATATTTTCTCCTTGAAAAATTTTTTTACGAGGATATTGTAGCACAAAGTTTTATGAAATACAATAAAAAATGAAGGAATTTAGAAGAAATTTCGTATATTGTTACAAAAAAGGGTAAATGAACGGTAAAGCTAGATTTTTTTTATGATTTTATTTATGATTTTTTTGAATTTTGGCAGATTGTAACGCACAACATCTTCGATGATCAAATCATCTGTGCTATCATAATCATGAGCTATATAGTTTCTGAGTGAATTTATACCTTTTAAATCTTGAACCGTGAAGTTTTTCAATATCTCGGACTCATCCTGTTCTTTTAGCTTCTTAAACTCTTCGGAAATGCGGATTATGTTCATCCTGATTGCTGGCTTGATTATCTTATCTTCTATAGATTTTGTTGTTTTATACGTTTTGGAGTTTATGATGAAATCTATATCATCAATAGCACTCAATATATTTTTTAGTCTTCTTAAGTTCTTAGACATACAAAACCTCATCTAATATAATTTTGTTTTTATCAGGCACAAAATCCACTTTGGTTTCAAGTCTCTTCTCTAAATCTTCCTTAATCGCATCTAATCTCAAAAGCTTTGAAAAACCATCTTTATGTTTCTTGGAAAATTTATCATAATTCAAACGATAAACTATATCTATATCGCTTAAATCTGTCTGACTACCTTGCGCATAGCTTCCAAACAAACCCAAA
>JALUMJ010000086.1 GCA_027040375.1 Campylobacteraceae bacterium | reverse complement strand
ACACTGCTATCTGTTTGGTGGTGAATGCACAGTAAAAGTAAACCATATGGGCAAAGGTGGGCGTAATCAGCATTTGGTTCTTAGTTTTTTGGACAAGTATGATGCTAGTTTTAAGATGACACTTTTAAGCGGAGCGACTGATGGGATAGATGGCAATAGCGATAGTGCTGGTGCCCTTATAGATACAAACAGTAAAGCCAAAATACGCTTGTTAAATGCAAAAAACTACTTGAAAAATTTTAATTCCAATGCGTATTTCACTGCAACAGATGAATTGCTAAAAACAGGAGCTACACACAACAATCTTTTGGATATTGTTATGATGATTTTATAGACACAAGATACTTTATATGCTCTATTTGATATAATTCATTTATAATAATGGATTAGGAGTCAAATATGATTAAAAAATGTTTATTTCCAGCTGCGGGTTATGGCACAAGATTTTTACCAGCTACAAAAGCTATGCCAAAAGAGATGCTTCCGATTTTAACAAAACCACTCATACAATATGGAGTAGAAGAAGCTATGGAAGCTGATTGTAATGTGATGGCAATCATAACAGGGCGTGGAAAACGAGCGATAACAGACCATTTTGACATATCTTACGAGTTAGAGCATCAAATAAAAGGCACTTCAAAAGATTCTCTTTTAGATGGTATTAGAAATATCATTAAAAAATGTACTTTTACATATACTAGACAAAATGAGATGAATGGTCTTGGAGATGCGATTTACAAGGGCAAAGTTTTAGTTGGAGAAAAGTATCCTTTCGCTGTTATACTTGCAGATGATCTTTGCATAAATCCCAAGGGCGATGGAGTGCTGTCTCAAATGATAAAACTATATGAAAAATACAAATGCTGTATAGTTGCCATAATGGAAGTTCCAAACGAGGATGTCCATAAATATGGCGTCATAAAAGGCAAAGAACTTGAAAATGGCGTCTATATGGTATCAAATATGGTGGAAAAACCTGATATCGATAAGGCTCCAAGCAACATGGCTGTTATCGGAAGATATATCTTAACTCCAGATATATTTCCACTCATAAAATCAACAAAAGCTGGAAAAAATGCAGAGATACAAATCACAGATGCTCTTTGCAAGATGGCAGAAAAAGGCATGGTTATAGCATACAAATTCAAAGGTCTTAGATTTGATTGTGGTAGCATAGATGGTTTTGTTGAAGCTACAAATTATTTTTACAACATAAAGAAAGAGAAAAATATATGAACATAATCAAAAGAGAATGTGACATAATCATCTTTGGTGGGCATGGAGATTTGGCTTTTAGGAAACTTATGCCAGCTGTTTGCCATCTATATAATGATAAATATATTGATGAAAAAAGCAGAATTATCACAATAAGTAGAAAAAATATCAGCCTAAAAGAACACAGAAAATTAGTAAAAGAAAAATTAATAGAATTTCTACCTAAAGATGAATTTGATGAAGAAAAATTTAAAAATTTTGAGAAACAGTTAGAATTTTGTAAAATTGATTTTAATGATGAGTCAAATTATAAGAATTTGAAAAAGATTTTAGACAACTATGCACAAAGAGATAGAGTGTATTATTTTTCAACTTCTTCTGATTTTTATGGAAAAATTTGTAAATCTTTACATGTAAATAAACTTATAACAAAAAATAGCAGAGTGGTTTTGGAAAAACCTATAGGATTAAATCTCCAATCATCCCAAGCTATCAATGAAGAAGTGTTAAAATATTTCAAAGAAGAACAAATCTTTAGGATTGACCATTATCTTGGCAAGGATACAGTTCAAAATATCTTGGCTTTAAGATTTTCAAATAGAATTTTCATGCCTTTATGGGATGCAAGCAATATAGACCATGTCCAAATAACCGTAGCAGAGAGTGTTGGGGTTGAGGGAAGAGCGGGATATTATAACGAATATGGAGCACTAAGAGATATGATTCAAAATCATCTTATGCAACTTTTATGCCTCATAGCGATGGAGCCGCCTTGTTCTCTTCAAGCAAACAATGTTCGAGATGAGAAAGTTAAAGTTTTAAAATCTCTTAGACTTATGACATCCGCTGATATAGAAACAAAAACCGTGCGAGCCCAATATATAAAAGGTCAATCTGAGGGAGAGATAGTTCCTGGTTATAGTGAAAATATAGAAAATAGCACAACTGAAACATTTGCCGCTCTTAGGGTTGATATAGACAATTGGCGGTGGAACGGGGTTCCATTTTACATAAGAAGTGGAAAAAGAATGAGACGGAGAAACTCTGAAATCGTGATACAATTTAAAAGTGTTCCTTACTCTATCTTTCACAACAACGGTGCATGTATATCTGAAAATAAGCTTGTCATAACACTTCAGCCAAATGAAAGTATCCAGTTGGAGCTGATGAATAAAATTCCTGGACTTAGTGAGCACATGCGACTTCAAAAGGTAGCGTTAGAGCTAAACAATCCAATAAATCACAAAAGAAAATCGAGTGCCTATGAAAGACTTCTCTTGGATGTTATACGAGATAACGCAACTCTATTTATGAGGCTAGATGAAGTTGAAGCCGCTTGGAAATGGGC
>JALUMJ010000085.1 GCA_027040375.1 Campylobacteraceae bacterium | reverse complement strand
TAATCAATAAACTGCTTTTTTGAAGATATATCTAGGGTTATTATACTGTCTTCAATGCTGCTAAGACCACCTCTATCACCAGTATTTAGAAACTTTAAAAAAGCTTCTTGTTCTCTGTGTAGTGGCTCTTCTTTTCTTACCATGCATTTTCTTATAACAAAAGAGTTATTTTTTTGGTATTCTGAAAATTCTGTCAAATCTTGTTCCATTAAATCAGCTTCATAATAAGCATCTTTCGTGGCGACTTCTATCTTCCTTTTTCTAAAAGGAGTCAACCAATTTGTAGTGATGCTAGCTACTACATCGTTTTCTAGTTTGAAAGATAGTATGGCATTGTCTTCGTGATGATTGTGGATTTTTCTTGATCTATATATATTTGTTTTTACTATCTCTTTTTCAGAAATAAATCTGATAAGGTCGATATCGTGAACTGAGAGATCAGTTAAAATACCAACATCTGCAATCCTTGGAGGGAAAGGCCCAACTCTTGTGATACCAATACTGTAAATCTCAGTATCTTTTAGCTCTGCTTTCAGTGCTTCAACGACGGGATTAAACCGCTCAATATACCCAACACAAACCTTTGCTTTTGTTTTGTTTGCGACTTCTAGTATGTCATTTGCTTCTTCTATAGTTGAAGCAACAGGTTTTTCTATAAAGATATCTTTACCTTTTTCTAGGCATTTTATCGCTACTTCTTTATGCAAAAAAGTAGGGACAACGATAACGCAAGCATCTATATCTTCCCGTGCCAGCATATCATCAACGCTGTCATAAAAAGGCTCATCATAATCACCATTTTTAACAACATCACAAATAGCAACAAGCTTAAAACCACCGATACTTTTTATGATTCTATAGTGATTTCTTCCCATGGAACCTAAGCCGATAAGTGCTATTTTTTTCATTACGCAAACTCCTTGATAGTCTTAACTATAAAATCTTGTTGCTCTAAAGTTAAAAATGGACTCATCGGTAAGCTCATAATTTCACTCGAAACTTTTTCACTTATCGGAAAATCTCCCGTTTTATATCCCAAATCAGCAAAAGCTTCTTGCTGATGTAAAGATATAGGATAATGAACAGCAGTTGGTATGCCAGCTTGGTTTAGTTTTGAAGATAAATCTTCCCTGTTTTTGCACCTTATGGAGTATTGTGCAAAAACACTGGTTCTATCTTCTTTTACATGTGGAGGTATTACGCCACTAACCTTTAGAAGTTCATTATATCTAGCTCCAATCTCTTCTCTTTTTTGCACTTCATCTGCAAAGTATTTCATCTTTACATTTAAGACGGCAGCTTGGACGGCATCTAGCCTGCCATTTATTCCTATATATTTATGTTTATATCTCTCTTCTTGTCCGTGATTTGAAAGAGTTCTGATTTTTTTTGCTAATTTATCATCATTTGTAAAAACAGCCCCACCATCTCCATAACATCCAAGTGGTTTTGATGGAAAAAAGCTAGTGCAACCAATAGTGCTAAGGTTGCAAGATTTTTGTCCCTTGTAAGTTGCGCCAAAACTTTGGCATCCATCTTCTATGACGGCAATATTGTGTTTTTTTGCTACTAAGTTTATCTCATCCATATCGGAGGTTTGACCATAAAGTGACACAGGAATGATAGCTTTTGTTTTAGAAGTGATTTTTTCTTCCAAAAGCGATGGGTCTATATTGTAAGTTTTTTCATCAATATCCACAAAAACTGTGGTGGCCCCACTTAATGCGATAACTTCTGCAGTTGCAATAAATGTAAAAGGTGTCGTGATTACCTCATCACCTGCTTTTATATCAAGTGCCATGAGAGCTAGGAGTAGAGAATCAGTGCCAGAAGAGCATACTATCGCATGATTTGAGCCAGTAAATTTTGCTAAACTCTCTTCAAGTTTGCTTACTTGGGGACCTAATATAAATTGAGTAGATTCAAAGACGCCTATGACTTCTTTGTTGATTTCTTCTTTGTGTAATTCGTATTGTGCCTTTAAGTCTATAAAAGGAATTTTCATAATTTTGCCTTGCATTAATATTACTGGTATTCTACAAAAAAGTTACTGATGAAAGCATAAAGTTAAAAAATAATAGCCATAGTCTTGTGCTTAAAAAATATTAAATATTTATAATCTTATAGAGTTTTAAAACCCTTTTGGGTAAAATAATGTTTATCATATTATTAGGATTAAATTTATGGATGTAAGAGCAGAATTTTTAAAATATTTTGAAGACAAGGGCCACACTTTGATGCAAAGTGCGCCTTTGGTGCCTGATGACGCAACACTACTTTTTGTAAATGCTGGAATGGTTCAGTTTAAGAGTGTATTTACTGGTGAAGTTCCCAGACCAAACCCTCCACGAGCCACAACTTGCCAAACTTGCATAAGAGCCGGTGGAAAACATAATGACCTTGACAATGTGGGCTACACAGCAAGGCATCACACTTTTTTTGAGATGCTTGGTAACTTTTCCTTTGGTGATTACTTTAAAGAAGATGCGATAAAAAATGCGTGGGAATTTATAACTGAAGTTTTAAAGCTTCCAGAAGATAAACTTTGGGTTACAGTGCATGATAGTGATGATGAAGCTCAAAAGATATGGGAAAAGTATGTTTCGGGTGAGCGAATAAAAAGGTTTGGTGATAAAGATAACTTTTGGCAAATGGGTGATACTGGACCTTGCGGACCTTGCAGTGAGATATTTTACGACCAAGGAAGCGAACACTTTAACACAGATGAAGATTATCTAGGAGGCGAGGGTGATAGATTTTTAGAGATTTGGAATTTAGTTTTTATGCAGTTTGAGCGAGATATTAACGGAAAACTAACACCACTTCCAAAGCCTTCAATCGACACAGGCATGGGGCTTGAGAGGGTTGTAGCAGTTCAAGAAGGAGTTCTTAACAATTATGATACTTCTTTATTCATCCCTTTGATAAATGATGTGAGTAAACTTTGTGGCAAAACATATGACTACGAGAGTGGGGCTAGTTTTAGAGTTATAGCTGACCATATTCGTTCAGTTGCGTTTTTGTTAGCCCAAGGTGTAAATTTTGACAAAGAAGGCAGAGGATATGTCCTTCGTAGAATTTTAAGAAGAGCTGTGAGACACGGTTATCTTCTTGGAATCAAAAAACCTTTTATGTATAAACTTTTGGACACATTAAATACACTTATGGGCGAACAATACCCTTATCTAGTAGAGAAAAAAGAGGTGATAAGTGAACAAATCAGACTTGAAGAAGAGAGATTTTTATCTACTATAGCTTTAGGACTTGATTTGTTTGAAAAAGAGTTGAAAAATACAAAAGACATATTTAGCGGCGAAGTTGCATTTAAACTTTATGATACTTATGGCTTCCCGCTTGATTTGACAAATGACATGCTAAGAGAAAAGAGCATGAGCGTAGATGTTGCTAGATTTGATAAATTGATGAGTGAGCAGCGACAAAGAGCAAAGGCTTCTTGGAAAGGAAGTGGTGACGCTTCTACACACGGAGATTTTAAACCACTTTTGGAAAAATTTGGTGTAAACAAATTTGTGGGGTATGAACAAACAAAAACTTCAAGCACGGTTTTAGCTCTTCTTGATGATAACTTTAAGATAACTCAAGACTTAGAAAAAAGTGGATGGGTTATGCTAGAACCTACACCTTTTTATGCGCAAAGTGGTGGACAGTGCGGAGATACTGGAGAGATAGTAGGAATAGGAAAAGTTCTTAATACTATGAAGTTTTTTGATTTGAACCTTTCTCAAGTTAAGCTAGAAAAACCTTTACATGTAAACGACACAGTTGAAGTGAAAGTAGATATAAGTCGCAAAGAGATTGAGAAGCACCACTCAGCAACTCATCTTTTGCAAAGTGCTTTGAAATCAGTTTTAGGCGAACATGTGGCGCAAGCTGGTTCACAAGTGGAGAAGGATAGGCTTAGATTTGACTTTTCACATCCAAAAGCTATGAGCCAAGAAGAGATAATTAAGACAGAAGATTTTGTAAATAATATCATAGCAAAGGGCATAAATGCCCAAACAAAAATCATGAATGTAGATGATGCTAAAAAAAGTGGAGCTATGGCGCTTTTTGGAGAAAAGTATGGTGATGAGGTAAGAGTTGTTTCTTTTGACGATGCTAGTGTGGAGCTTTGTGGTGGAACACATGTACAAAATAGTGCAAATATAGGAAGCTTTTTTATCATAAAAGAGAGCGGAGTTAGTGCTGGCGTGAGAAGAATCGAGGCAATTTGTGGCAAAAGTGCTTATGAATATGCTAAAAAGCAAAGAGAAACAATCGAAAAAGCTAAAGTTGAGTTAAAACATAAAGATATATTTATTGGAATTGATAGATTTAAAAAAGAGATTAGAAATCTAAAAGGTGAGATAGAAGCTTTGAGCGCAAATGCAGGTAAAGCGATAGAATCTCTAAATATAAATGGCGTAGAAGTGATAGTGGATGAGCTAAAAGCAGGAGATATTAAAAAAAGCATTGATGACTTAAAAAATCAAAAAGACTCAGTGGCGATTATGCTTTTTCAAGTTAAAGGCGACAAGGTGTTAATAGCAAGCGGCGTTAAAAATGCACCTATAAAAGCTGGAGCTTGGATAAGAGAGATAGCACCTATAGTTGGCGGTGGCGGCGGCGGTAGAGATGATTTTGCTCAAGCTGGTGGCAAAAAACCGCAGATGATTGAAGATGCTAAAAAAGCTTCAATAGAATATGCAAAAAAGATATTGGTATAAAATGTGGAAAATGCCTAATGGCACTAAAAAGATTTATAATTTTTTAGTGCCATTAAACATTGTTTGTTTTTTGATTGCTGTATATTTTGGCATATTGATTAAAGGTTATTAGTGAGCAAATTGATTTTAGCCTCTAACTCGCCAACAAGAGCAAAGATATTAAATGAACATGATATCAATTTTAAACAGATAGCTGTTGATTTTGATGAAGATTTGATTGCTCATAAATCAGCAAGAGATTTTGTTTATCACGCAACCAAAGGTAAACTAGATAGCTATATTAAAGCTTATGATCTTTGCATCCCTGTTTTATGTGCAGATACAGTTGTAAGTGCAGATGATAAAATACTCAGAAAAGCTAAAGATATCGATGATGCAAGAAAGATACTACAAAGGCAAAGTGGTAATAGCGTCTCGATACTAACTTGTATGATGTATAAATCAAAAAAGATGGAATTTATAGATTTGAGTGTTACTGAATATCAATTTTATGAATTTGGACAAGAGAAGATAGAGTTATATCTCCAAAGTGGTGATTATAAAGGCAAAGCTGGGGCTTGTATGGTGGAGGGCTTTTGCAAGCAATTTATCAAAAGTGCTATAGGTTTTCAAAGTACTGCCATGGGACTTAGCGTAGAGAAGCTCATACCGATTTTGAAGTTAAATGATGTACTCTAAAGAATTAAATGCGATTAACAAATCAAATAGATATAGAAAAAGAGAATTAGAAGATAAAAATTTGATCGATTTTGCTTCCAATGATTATCTTGGCTTCTCTTCAAACAAAAAATTATTAGAAAAAACCTTTGAAGTGGTTTCTAGCTATGTTTCACATGCTCCAAAATCATCGCAACTTGTAAATGGGTATCACCCAATTCATCAAAAATTTGAAAATTATCTGACCAATATCAATGGTTTTGAAAATGCTATCGTTGCTGGTAGTGGATTTCTTGCAAATATAGCTTTGATTGAGGCTCTCCCTAGAAAAAAAGATTTGCTTATACTAGATGAGCAGTATCATGCAAGTGGTGTACTAGCATCAAAATTAGTAGATGCGAAAGTAAAATATTTTCGTCATAATGACATGGACAATCTTGAAGAGATACTTTTAAACAATGACTTTCAAAGAGCCATAGTGGCGGTTGAGGGTATCTACTCCATGGGTGGGGATTTGGTAGATAGAAAAGTTTTTGACATATGCGATAGATTTAATGCTCTGCTTATAGTGGATGAAGCGCACAGTGTTGGAGTCGTTGGCAAAAATTTGCTTGGAGTTTTTGATTTGTTTGGAATAAAGCCAAAAAAAAATCATATCAAAATGGGAACACTTGGCAAGGCATTAGGGAGTTATGGGGCATATATGCTTAGTAGTTCGCATGTAGGTGAATATTTGCAAAATAGGGCAAAATCCCTGATATATGCAACGGCTCCTTCTCTATTGGATACGGAGTTAGCAAATCAAGGTTTTTTATATATGCAAAAAAATAGAGAAAAAATCTCTGAACAGATTTACTTAAGAAAAGAGATAGCTAAAAAATATTTTGGCTATGATATGTCTGGCTTGATTTTCCCTTTTGAGATGAAAAGCTCTAAAGATGTGCTAGAGATGCAAGAAAAATTGCAAAAACAAGGCTTTAGCGTGGGAGCCATAAGACCTCCTACGGTTGAAAATGCAATGCTAAGAATCATACCAAGGATAAATATAGAAAAAAAAGCTTATGAAAAAATGTGCAGATTTCTTAGTGAGGTAAAAAATTGAGCTTTACATGTAAGAGGCTTTTTGTTGAAACAAGCGAAAAGAAACTTTTAGATATATCATTTGGTTTTGATAAATCATATGCCTTGATAGGACAAAGTGGTAGTGGTAAAAGCTTGACACTTAAGGCACTTTTAGGAATGTTGCCTTTTGAGCTTAATAGTAAAGTAGAGTTAGAGTGTGAGTATGAATTGAAAAGAGGTAAAAGTGTGTCGATGGTTCCGCAAAACCCTTTTACCGCATTGTCGCCTCTGACTAAAATCAGTAAGCAATTTTTTATCTCGCCTGATTTGGCTAGAGAGTATATATCGTTGGTTGGATTGAGTGAAGATGTATTTAAAAGATTCCCTTCTGAGCTTAGCGGAGGACAACTTCAAAGAGTGATAATAGCTATGGCATTGAGTGTAAAACCAAGACTGTTGCTTTTAGATGAGCCTACGACAGCACTTGATAGACAAAGCAAAGATTCAATTTTGGATTTGATTAAACAATTGCAAAAAAGAGATAATTTTGATATGCTATTTGTAACGCATGACATATCTAGTGTTGAGAATCTATGTGAATATATCGGCATCATAAAAGATGGACAAATTTTAGAAGAGGGGAATATGCAAGAAGTGCTAAAAAATCCCAAAAATCCTTATACGAAACAACTTTTAAATTCAGGATTTAGCAGAAGGGATTTTAGAAAATGAAGTATTTTTTATCTATAGTTTTTACGGGTATAATTTTGTTGTTTGTTGGTTTTTTGTATTTGTATTCCAATATTAGGTTTGAAGCATATAAGATAATCGACTATAAGCCAGATTTAACTACGCAGATATTTGATAGAAATGGTGAACTTATAGCAAATATTTTTGATAAAAAAAACAGAGTATATGTCAAATACAAAGATATACCACCTCATCTGATAGAAGCCCTTGTAGCCATAGAAGATACATCTTTTTTTGAGCATGGTGGTATAAATTTTGAAGCGATATTTAGAGCTCTTTTAAAAGATATAAAAGCTATGAAATTGGTCGAAGGTGCAAGTACTCTTACCCAGCAACTTATAAAAAATACAATTTTAACAAGAAAAAAAACATTGAGTAGAAAGTTAAAAGAAGCAATTTTGGCATACAAGATTGAAAGTGTGCTAACAAAAGAACAAATACTTGAGAGGTATCTAAATCAAGTCTATTTTGGGCATGGATATTATGGTGTGAGAACTGCATCTTTAGGGTATTTTAATAAAGACTTAAATGAGTTGAGTTTAAAAGAGATTGCTATGTTAGTTGGATTGCCAAAAGCACCTAGCTCATACGACCCTACTAAGCATATTGATTTGTCGATAAGTCGTGCAAATCGCGTGATAAATAGACTCTTTAAGTTAGGTTGGATAGATAAAAAAACTTATAAAAAAGCATTAGATGAGCATCCTATTGTGTTTGACAATACTCTGAGCAAAAATAGAGCACCTTATGTAGTGGATGAGGCTATTAAAAGAGCTAGCAAAAAATTTACAGATTTAAAAACTGGTGGTTATAAGATATATTTAGGTATCGACCTAAAACTTCAACAATTAGCAAGAAAATCTTTGAAGGTAGGATATGATGGAATACTTACAAGATATAAAGACGCAAATACTTCCTTGCTAAATGGTGCCATGGTGGTTTTGGACAATAAAACAGGAGATGTTTTGGCGATGGTTGGTGGAATTGATTATCAAAAAAGCCATTTTAATAGAGCCACACAAAGCAGAAGACAACCAGGAAGTAGTTTTAAGCCTTTTATCTATCTTGATGCTCTAAATCTAGGGTATAACGGTCAAACAAAGATACCGGACATCTCTAGGGTTTATGTTGATAAAAAGCGTGACAAAAAATGGAAACCAAAAAACTATGAAGAGAATTTTGAAGGTTTGATTACATTAGAAAACGCACTTGTCCACTCAAGAAATTTAGCCACTATAAATCTTTTAAGTGCACTTGGCATGGATAGTGTTTATAAAGATTTGAGCAAAGAAGGGTTTAAGAAAATACCTTACAATCTATCTATGGCTTTGGGAAGTTTTGGTATATCTCCTTATGATTTTGCAGGTTTTTATACAACATTTTCAAATTATGGAGTTAGGGTAAAACCTAGACTAATAACTAAAATTATAAATAAATTTGATGAAGTTGAGATAAACAATGTTAAAGAAAAAAAAATAACGACTCCATCTCAGGCTTTTTTGATGATTGATATCATGAAGCAAGTTGTAAAAAGAGGAACTGGACGAAAAGCTAGAGTTAAGGGTATAGAAACGGCAGGTAAAACAGGCACAACAAACAAATATATAGACGCTTGGTTTTGTGGCTTTACTCCAGATATTGAAGTATTAACTTGGTTTGGAAATGATGATAATTCTCCCATGAAAAGAGGTGAGACAGGTGGAAGAAGTGCTGGACCAGCATTTGCAAATTTTGTAAAGAATTATATAAAATTATATCCTCAAACAAAAAGAAAATTTGATATTCCAAAGGGTGTTAAGTATAAAACATATAAATCTAGAAAATTATACTTTACAGATATCTCGCCACTTCCAAATATGCAAGAAAATCAAGATACTGGAAATGGCAGAAGTCTAATATTTTAAGAGACTTTGTAAACTAAATACAAACTGAGTATTACGCTATTAAAAACATTAGATTTTAAGCAACATGTAGAGAAATCTAAGTAAAATTTAGAAAAATAGGATGCAAACAATACAAATAAATAGGCATTTTAATGTTAAAAATCATATTAAAAGGTGATATAATGTCCACCAATAAATAGTTAGCATCACATTTGCACATTAAGTCTTAATCTGGTACAATAAAAAGACTGAAGGAGATTTTATGCAAATTGTAAATGATATAAAGCCTGTTACCTATCTCAAAAGTAGAGCAGCTGATGTTCTAAAATATATTAATGAAACTCATAGACCCATGATAATTACACAAAATGGTGAAGCAAAAGCTGTTATTCAAGATCCAAAAAGTTATGAAGAGATGAAAAATGCTCTTGCTATAATGAAGCTTCTTTCATTTGCAGAAGAAGATATTAGAAGTGGAAATCTTCATACCCAAGAAGATGTTTTTAATTCTGTTGAAGAACTTCTTAGTAAATGAGTAAAATTTATGAAGTTAAATGGACTTCAAATGCAAAAGAAGACCTTTTAAACATTGTTGATTACATCAAAAAAGATAATTTAAGTGCTACAAGAAAAGTTTATGAACACATAAAAGAAAAAGCACAGTCTAGTAATTTTTTCCCTTTAAGAGGTAGAGTAGTTCCTGAACTTCAAAAAGAAGGCATAACTATTTATAGAGAACTAATTGCACAACCTTGGAGAATTATGTACAAAGTTGAAAATGATACTGTTTATGTTATGGCTATTTTTGATTCAAGACAAAATGTAGAAGAGTTATTATTGCAAAAACTATTAAGAGGGTATATGTTAACAAAA
>JALUMJ010000084.1 GCA_027040375.1 Campylobacteraceae bacterium | reverse complement strand
TTATTTTGGCGTACAAGGCAAAAAAACTTGATTATATGATTGCGAAGAAATTTGTGAAGTTAAAGTATGCTGGTCTTGCAAATCTGTTGCTCGACTTTTCTGGATTTAAGCCTTTACATGTAGAGTTGATACAAGATGAAGTAACATGCGAAAATCTATATGATGAGTACATAAAAACAGATAAAGAGAATTTTTTCAAAGACTCTTTAAGGATAAGAGAAATCTTGAAAAATGGAGCATTAAATAATATGTTAGATATAATAACAAAAAATTAAATGATAATTTCTCATAAAACTATTTCGTGAGACTCAGACCAACGGGAGGATTTGTCTCTAAGAAATAGTTTTATGAGAAATTAAACATGCGTAGGAGTTAAGATGCAAAAAGAGCCAATGACAGAATTTGGTTTTAATAAATTAAGTTATGAACTAAATGATTTAAAAAAAGTACAACGACCAGAAATCGTCATAGAGATTGATATAGCAAGAAGTCACGGAGATTTGAAGGAAAATTCTGAGTACCATGCGGCAAAAGAGAAACAAGCTTTTATAGAGAGTAGAATCGCAGAATTGAGTGATTTGATGACTAGAACTCAAGTAGTAGATCCGAGTAAATTTCCTCATGATAAAGTGAGATTTGGCTCAACTGTGACTTTGGAGGATATGGACAGTGAAGAGGAATTTACTTATACCATAGTTGGTAGCACTGAAAGCAATCCTGAGCGAGGACTTATATCTTACTATTCACCATTGTCTCGCCATCTTTTAGGAAAAGAAGAGGGAGATGAGGTTACTGTGAAATTGCCAGTGGGTGAAAAAGAGTATGAAATCTTAAGTATTTGCTTTAAGGAGATTGAGTTTGAATAGTGAAAAAATTAAAATACCAGTAGCCATCATAGGTGCTAGTGGATATACTGGTTTGGAATTATTAAAGCTTTTGATAGTTCACCCTGTATTTGATATAAAATATGTTGGAAATACCAAAGGCGGCATAAAAGTAGAAGAACTTCACCCTTGCTTGCAAGGTGTTTTTTCAGGCGATGTTTTAAAAAGTGATGCAAAAGAGATAGCAAAAGTTGCAAAAGTTGCTTTTTTGGCACTGCCTCATAAGGCTTCTATGGGATTTGCCAAAGAGTTGCTAAAACTTGGCGTAAAAGTAGTTGATCTCTCAGCAGATTATAGACTTGAACTTGATACTTATGAGAAGCATTACTGCAAACACGAAGATAAAGATAATATCCAAAATTGTGTATATGGATTGCCAGAATTTTACAGAGATAAAATTAAAAATTCATCCTTGGTAGCAAATCCTGGATGTTATCCAACAGCTACACTTTTGGGTATTTTGCCATTTTGTGATTTTATAGATGAAAATTATCCTGTATTTATAGATGCTAAAAGTGGAGTCAGTGGGGCTGGCAAAAAATGTACCCCAAAGACTCATTTTGTCTCTATTGATGAAAATATTTTTGCTTACAATCCTCTCACTCATAGGCATGAACCAGAGATAAAAGAAAAAATGAGGCATTATAGTGGTAAGGATTTTGATATAAATTTTGTGCCACATCTGTTGCCAATCATACGAGGAGAGATGATAGACAGTTATATGCTTTTAAAAGAAGAGGGCTTGGAGCCTTTAGGTATTTTAAAGACATTTTATAAAGATGAACCAAATATTAGAATTTATGACCATCCAGTTGATATGAAATCTCCAAGTGGAACAAATTTTTGTGATATTTTTGCAAAAGTTGTTGGTAAAAAGCTCTATATAAACTCAGCGATTGACAATATCTTGCGAGGCTCTTCTTCGCAAGCTGTAACAAACGCAAATATTATGTTTAATCTTGATGAAAATTTAGGAATCCCAATTATCTCTTATGTTCCTTGATATGATAGAGATTCAAGATAGCGCTATTTTTATAAGTGATGCTCATGACAATGCTCTTAGAGACGGGTTTTATAAATTTTTACAAAAAATCGACTCAGGTGAGATAAAAACTACTCAAATCTTTCTTATGGGAGATATGCTTGATTTGCTTATCGGCGAGATATCTTATCTAAGTAAAAAACATCATAAATATATATCATTGATAGATAAGATAGCTTCTAAGATTGAACTTTTTTACTTTGAAGGGAATCATGATTTTTTACTAAAAAGTTTATTTAAAAACGCAAAGATTATAGATATACAATCTCAACCTCTTACATGTAAGATAAAAGATAAAAAGATTTTGCTTTCACACGGCGACAAATATGGAGATTTGAAACATAATTTTTATACCAAGATTATAAGAAGTAGATTTTTACTTAAATTTTTGAATTTTATAGACATAATTTGCACTTCTTGTATATCAAAAAAAATTTTAAGTGACCTGCAAGAGAAAAAGATTTGCAGAACTATAGAAAATTTTGAAGAAAAGATAAAGAATAAAATATCCAATTATAGACAAAAAGAGATAGACATAATAGCTGAGGGACACTATCATCAAGATAAGGCTTTTGAAATAGATAATATAAAATATATAAATTTTCCTTCTTTTGCGTGCAATCAAAGTTATATTATTGTACAATTGCTTCCAGAAATAAAATTTAAGAGGGGCTACGATGTTTGATGACAACGTGCTAAAAGTTGGCTCTAATGAAATGGAGCTA
>JALUMJ010000083.1 GCA_027040375.1 Campylobacteraceae bacterium | reverse complement strand
TTTCGATATTTTTTGCCACAAGTTCTGGATTGTATCCGTCTTTTACCTGAGCTACTATCGCATTTACAAGATGCGGATTACCACCTTTTATGCCTCTGTTGTCATCGCTCCTGATTCTCTCATTTGTATATGTAAATTGCAAAACTTGGGCATCTTTTAGACTGGTAAATATCAGATAATCACCGCCATTTGAGACTGTATTTTTTGTGATTCCAACCACTTTAAATCTGTCTCTTCCTAGTTTTATGTACTCTCCTAGTTTATAGTGCGTCTTTTGCGAAACTACTATCTCATAATGCTGTTTTTGTATGACTCTTCCCTCAACCAATTTTGCTTTGTTTATGACATCAATTTTTCCAAAAGGATCATATCCTACAAGCATTACTTTAAAACTGCCATATTTGTTTTTCATTTGAAATGATTGAAAAGTGATAGCTTCGGCAGACTTAATTCCATCTTGGTAAGAGATTTGATTTTCTAAATCTTCGTGTACTCTTGAATTCTCGGCAAAAGGTCCAAAAGTATCTTGTTGCACCACCCAGATATCAGCTTTGATATCACTCACCAAAACCCTAGCATCGAACACCATCCCTCTATAAACTCCTATCATAATGATAACAATCCCCAAAAGCACTCCAACACTTATAGCCGTAATCACAAACTTGCTGAGTGAATGGGTGATATCTTTGTACGCTAGATTAATCATGATAGATTTTCATACCATCTTTTAGAGATATTTTCTTTGTATCTGGCACGATAAGTTTTTCATCCGCACCGATGCCCTTGATTGCTACCATTTTTTTCTCATAAGCCAAGATTTTCACCGGTTTAAATTTCACCTTATCTTTGTTTAATACCCAAACACCATCTTTTTCTTTGTATATACTCAAAGTTTTTGTCGGCACTTTTAACACATTTTTTAAAGTCGATATATCTATCTTTACAATAGCCTGCTCCTCCAGATAAAATGGAATCGGAAGATTATCAAACGCTACATCTATCTCTCTTTCATAAGTTATCGGGTTGTTTATAGGATTTATATTTACCACTTTCCCCTTGTATATTTTATCTGATGAGCGGAGTTTTATGGATGCACTATCTCCTAGTCTGACTTTTCCACTCATCCTTGTATCTATATATGCTTGTACCCAAACATCTTTTGGATTTACAACTTCTATGAGTGTCTGATTTGGCATGATAATTTGGTAATTTGTTATAAGTTTTTTAGTGGTATATCCGCCAATAGGCGCTTTTATAATATAATGAGCCAATTTTACTTCTAGCCCTTTTATACCAGCTATTACCTGTGCTATTTGATCTTTTAGTGAAGCTATATGAGTTTCAACACTCTGTATCTTTAGCTTGGCTGTATCCTTTGCGGTCAGATACTTTTGGTAATCCAGACTAGATATTGAGTGAAGTTTATAAAGTTTTGCGTTTTTAACAAAAAGTTCATTTTGGTAGTCAAAATTCACTTTAGCACTGAGTTTATCTATATTGAGGGACTTTATATCATTTAAAAGCTTATTTTTAAAAGCTTTTTGCTCATCAATTCTATCTTTCAAATCAACACTATCGATATTTGCAATTAAACTGCCTTGTTTGACATATTGTCCCTCTTGGGTACTAAAATCTAAAACCTTACCACCATATAAAGAGCCAATCTTATAGATATTTCTCGCACCTACATTTCCTACTCCATTAACTTTTATATCGATATTTCCTCTTAAAATAGTTCCAGTTTTGAATGTATGTTTAGGAATATAAACCTTTTTATAAAACCCAAAACCAACGATGGCAATAATCACTGCATAGATGATATATTTGATATACTTTTTCATGCTGTTCTCCATAATTTTTTAAAATTATAACAGATACATGTTAGCTCATCGTTAAGATAAAAGTAGTTCCCTTTGGATTTGATTCTACATTGATTTTTATATCCATAGATTTTGCTAGCCTTTTGACGATATCGAGCCCTATACCACTACTGTTTTCACCACTAAAAGAGCGGTCAAATATCTTCTGTGGATTTTCTATACCTTTGCCGCTATCTTCTATATAGAGGCTCTCGTCTTTAATATAAACTTTGATATATCCATCTTTTGAGTTGTATTTGCAAGCATTTGAGATGATATTTTGAAGTATTTGTTTCATAGCACTTGGATTTACTGTTGCTTTAAAAGGTATATTTTGGATTTTAAAATCAAGCGATGGATATAGCTGTTTGTGGATTTGCACAACATCTTGCACAATCTCAAAGAGATTTATCTCCTGCATCTGAAAAGTCTCTTCTTGCAAAAGTATAGTTAGGTTTTCATGCAATTCAGATATGGTATGAACACTTTTATTTAATCTTTGTAAAGCTCTATTTTCATCAAAGTTTGTATCTTTTTTTAAGAGTTTCATATTTAATTTTATAGCAGTTACAGGAGTATTTAGGTCATGAATCAAGTCTTTTGCAAACTTATCTAGTGTGGCTACACTTTTTTGTAAAGGCTTGAGGGCATTTTTTGCCAAGCGATAACTGATAAATGCAAATAAAAAGAGTAAAATCATCTGTGCGAATGCTATCTTTAACCTCAAATCAAATATCTTATCTTCATAATTTTTTGTGGATTTAAATACCTCAAAAACTCTACCCTGCCTATTTCTAGGTATATATTTTACAAATTCATGGT
>JALUMJ010000082.1 GCA_027040375.1 Campylobacteraceae bacterium | reverse complement strand
TTGGCTATAGATTTAAAAACTTCAATATCCTTCATCATCGTATTATAAAGTGCGCCATGAGGTTTTACATAGGCTATTTTTGTGTTATTTGATTTGCAAATTGCTTGTAGTGCACCGATTTGATAGATAACAAATTTCTCTATCTCTTCGCTACTGCATTTCAAATCTCTCCTGCCAAATCCTACTAAATCAGGATATCCTGGATGTGCTCCGATAACTACGCTGTTTTGCAGAGCTAATTTAACCGTTTTGTCCATGGTTAACGGGTCGCTTGCGTGAAAACCACAAGCTATGTTTGACATATCGACTAAGGGCATAATTTCTTCGTCTAAGCCCATCTTCCATGCGCCATAACTCTCGCCCATATCACAATTTAATTTAATCAATGTCTATCCTTACTGGTGTATCATCTTTGATGGTAAATAAAATGATATCTCCGGAAATAGTGTTATAATCACAACTACAAGTATCATTATAACAAAAAATGGGAAAGTTGCTTTTAAAATATAACCGATTTCTTCTCCAGATATACTTTGTATCACAAAAAGAGAAAAACCAACTGGTGGGGTAATCTGAGAAAGCTCAACCATAAGCACTAAAAATATACCAAACCAAAGCGGGTCATAACCAGCTTGGATGACAATAGGAAGAACTATAGGAAGAGTCATGACCACCATAGATATGCCATCAAGCATCATACCTAATATCATATACATGATTCCCACAACAAAAATCAACATGTAAGGAGACAGGCCAAGCGATGCTATGTATTCACTCAAAGCTCGTGCAATTCCTAAAAATCCAACTACTTGAGATAAAAATCCAGCACCTGCTATGATAAAACTAATCATAACGGTTGTTTTTATAGAGTTTAAAATAGCAGTTTTAAAAACTTCAAAATCTAAACTTTTAAAATAAAATCCTAGAATTATAGAACCTAAAACTCCTAAAGCTGCTGCTTCTGTAGGTGTTGCAATTCCTGCATAAATACTGCCCAAAACGAGGATAATAAGAGAAAAAATCGGTGCTAAATCTTTTAACGAATGTAACCTCATGCGCCATGTAATCACTTCTTCGTCTTGTGGAACTGCATTTTTATCTATACTTGCAGCTATTATTATATATAGAGCGTATGCACTTGCCAATAAAATTCCTGGCAAAATTCCGGCTATAAAAAGTTTTCCTATGGAGACATTTGATAAAACTCCATAGATAATCATAATCAAACTTGGCGGTATTAGAAAACCAAGAGTTCCACTCCCTGCAAGAGAACCTATCGCTAGAGATTTGCTATATCCTCTTTTTTTAAGTTCGTTTAGCGTTATCTTTCCAACAGTTGCTGTTGTAGCTGCGGAGGAGCCTGAAACTGCAGCAAACAAAGAGCAGGCTGCTACATTTACATGTAAGAGTCTTCCTGGGATATTGCTTAACCATGGGATTAAGCCATTTAGTAATTTTGAAGATATAGATGACTTATATAAAAGTTCGCCCATAAGTATAAACATAGGAAGTGCGGCCAATGACCAAGAATTTAATGAATCATATAATGACGAAGAGAGTAGATCCCCTATCTTATCCCAAATATGGATAGCAGGAGGAAGATTTACCTTGAAAATGAGCATGCCAAAGATGCCTGTAAGCATCAAAGAAACCCCAATCCAAATAGATGAGAGCAAAAAAGCAAACATAACAAACAAAAGTACAATCGTAAGAGTCAATGGATCAGCTATCATGAGTTATCCTTTTCATTACGAAAGTAAAAAGAGCAACAACAAAGATAAATGACCCGATTACCATAGGAATTTGAGTTAGATATATCGGTGTTTCTGAAACTCCCTCTGAGAGCATATCAAAGTCATATGAGTCAATTGTCAATAAAATAACTCTATAAAATATAAATGATATCACAGCAAAAGTGATGGTTCCAGCAAAAATATCAAAATAACTTTGCCATTTAGAAGTTAGTTTTGCTGTTAGTATATTGATTCTTATGTGTGCTTTTTGACTAAGCGTATAGCCAAGTCCTAAAAATACAGAAGCTAGATAAAAGTAGCCACTATATTCATCTGCTAACATTGTAGATTTATCAAGAAAAGTACGCATAAAAATCTCTGTCAATATAAGCAAAACCAAAGCGATGATAAAAAGTGCTGATAAAATGGCTCCCAATCCTGAGAGCCATTTTTCAAATTTAGTTAAAAATTTCATGAGTGTTTATTTTCTATACTCTTTGAAAATTTTCTTTATGTCACTACTAGCGTTGCTAAGATATGCTTTTAACATTTTATCGCCAACAGCAGAAAGTTGCTTTTTAAGCTTTGGAGTTGGAGTGCTAACTTTCATACCATGTTGCATAAGAATAACAAGATCTTTTTTATCTATACTTTCACTTATACCCCATTGAATTTTTTCCATCTCTTTGGCAGCTTTTAGCATTGCATTTTGCTGAGCTTTATCTAAAGATTTCCAATAATCAAGATTGATTGTCACTGCTTGAAGTGGATAAGCATAACCAATCTTTGTAAAGTGCTTTAACACTTCCCATAATTTACCATTTTTACCACTTTCAGATGATGTTACAACTGCATTTACCAAACCAGTGCTTAGAGCTGAATATACTTCTCCCCAAGGCAGAGCTACAGCATTTCCACCAGCCATTTTTACAAAAGTTGCTGAATTCTTATCATAAGTTCTAGCTTTTACACCTTTAAAATCAGCAGTAGAGTTTAAAGCTTTTTTAGTGTATATTCCACTTGGTGGCCAAGTTACGGCATAAAGAAGTTTTTGGTTCCATCTTTTAAATGTTTTATTGTAAGCTGGCTTTGATATTTGATACAATTTATAAGCATCAGCATAAGAAGAAGCTACAAAAGGAAGAGCTGAGATACCAAAAACTTTACCGCCACCAGCAGTAAAAGGTATAAACATATCAGTCATAGGAACGACACCATCTTTTACAGCTTTTAGTGCATTTCCTTTTACAAGAGAACTTCCCGCATGTACTTTTATATTTACAGTTCCATTTGTGTATTTTTTAACCAATTTAGCATAATTAACAGCACCTATAGTATGGAAGTTTGTGGCTCCATACTTCGCATTTAAGTCCATATTTACAGTTCCTGCAAACATTAGTGATGCAGCGCTAAGCGCAACTATAGTTTTTTTTAACATATCTACTCCTTTAAATTTTATTGTTACTATATATTACAAAGCTATAGTGAGAAAAAAGTGAGGGGCATCCAAAAATTATAAAAAAAGATGCAAAAGTGTTTTACATGTAACTAAAAGTTACATGTAAAACACTTTTTATCGGTTTAAAATAGTTTTTTAGCTAATATTTGATAAAATATCAACTAAAAAAGGGAATACAAATGTTTTTATTACAACGGTCGTTTATCTTCACTCTATTGCTTATTGTTTCATGTTATGCCAAAACTGCAACTCTATATGATTTTGAAAATGTTAAAATTGCAACTATCCCTAATGGATGGCATATATCCGCAACTCATCCTAAAAAACCATTGGCAATATGGAAAGTGATTAAGGCTAAAGATGCTCCTTCAGGGCAAAAAATCCTTGCACTCACTCATCCAAATACTTCGTGGTTTAGCTCTGGCACCTTTAATCTTTGTTACACAAAAAAGATTGATTTTAAAGACGGAGAAATCTCGGTGAAATTTAAAGCAAATAGTGGCAATACAGACCAAGGTGGAGGTATCATGTGGCGAGTCCAGAATAATAATAATTATTATGTTGCCCGTTTCAATCCATTGGAAGATAATTTCTGTTTTTATATCGTAAAAAACTCTCATCGCTACGAACTGGCATCGGCGGAAATCAAACTCTCCAAAGGATGGCACAAGATGAGTATTGTCCAGCATGGTAGCAATTTAAAGGGTTATCTTGATGGTAAAAAACTTATCAATTATAACGATATGCAACTAAATAAAAGCGGTGGTGTCGGTCTTTGGACAAAATCTGATGCGGCAACTAGTTTCGATGATTTCACTGTTACAAGAAAACCTTAAATATATTTCCATCAAGTTAAGCCTACTGGTTTTTAACTTGATGACAAAATTGCTGATAAAATTTATACCCGACTCCTGAGATATTTTCAATTATATTGATAGGAAATTTTTTTCTTAGGACTTTTATAAATGTTTTTAATGCACTTTGGCTCATGATATCATCTTGCCAAACTGCATTTTGTATATTTTGATATGTGCTTATTCTTCCTTGTTTATGGTTTTTATATAATAATTCTAAAAAAAGTTTCTCTCTATTTGTGATTTTTGTATGTCTGTTTTTATGTATAATGCTCATAAGATTAAAATCTATCATCAATTTATCATCGATAACTATTTGCTCTAAATCAGTACCAAATATGTCTTTTAGTGCAACTTCTAATTTTCTACTATTTATGGGTTTTAATATAAAATGATTTATCTTTAAATTTATCAATTCAAGCAAATACTCTTCTCTGCTATAGGCCGTAAGCACAATCAACGGTATATCTTTATCTAATTTTCTTATTTTCTTACAAAGCTCTATACCATTCATATTTGGCATATCGATATCTGTCATGATTATATCTATTTTTGTATTTTTATATAGCTCATAGCCTTTTAATCCATCTTGTGCCACCAAAACATTTTTAAAATAAAATTTTAATGTATTTGATAGTCTTTTTCTCACACCTTCATTATCCTCGACACAAAGCAGAGTTAAATTTTTCAATCTATCTAGCATTTTTAATCTCGATTATAAAACTTGCACCTTTTGCTAAATTTAAAACATAAAGTTTCCCATGCATGCTTTTTTCTATTATCATCTTTGACATGTATAGCCCTAACCCAGTTCCTTTGGATTTGTCTTTTGTGCTAAAATATGGATTAAATATATCGTTTATAATATCATCCAAAATTCCACCAGCATTATCAGTTATCTGCAAATAGGACATCTCATCTTTGCTATAAATTTGTATAATGATTTCTGGTTTCTTTATCTCTCTTGAGCATAAAACATCTTTTGCATTTAAAAGAATATTTAAGATTACTTGAGCAAACTCATTTGGATATCCGTATATAAAGGTATCTTTCTCTTCTTTTCTTGCTATCTTGATATTTGAATTTAAAATAGTTGTTTCTATCAGTCTTAGTGCTTCATCAACAGCAGAATTTATGCTAAATCGCTCTTTTAGCTTATCTGGTTTAAAAAAGTTTCTAAAGTCTTCTATGGTTCTGCTCATAAAGTCCGTGATTTTATCTCCATCTTTTGCACACTCTAGTATATATTTGTCATCTAATTTTTTAAATTTATGAGCAGTTTCTAATTCCATAAATATGCCACTTATTTCACTGAGTGGCTGTTTCCATTGATGAGATATCATGCTTAACATTTCACCCATTTGTGCAAGTCTTGATTGGTAGAAAAGTGTTCTATCTTTCTTTCGTGATTCTTCTATGGCATCTGCAATTTTCGTCTTTAGTGTTGCTTCATTTTCATCTACTTTTTGCTTATATGAGTTTAGAGCATTTATAATATTTTTGGAGATAAAAAAAGATAAAATCCCCACTAAAAACATAAAAGAGAGGGCTATAAGGATGATGGTTTTAATCTGTTTGTTTATCCTTTTCTGCAAAAGAGTTTTCTCTTCCTTGATGGAGTTTGATATATCATCCATATAGAGACCAGAGCCTATAACCCACTTCCAAGGTGCATACAACTTAACAAAACCCAACTTTTTTGTCGCCTCTTTTTCATTTGGTTTTCGCCAATAATACTCTAAAAATCCACCATCAGGGTTTTTAACAGCTATATTTATAAAAGCTCTTGTTATAAATTTTCCCGATTCATCTTTTAGATTTATGTCATATTTTCCGATACTATTTTTTCTAAAAGGATGAGATATAAGATAGTAGTTAGTATTATGTATCCAAATATAACCATTTGTGCCGTAACGAATAGTATCTATATAATCAGTCAATATCTTTTGCAGCTTTTTCTCCCCGATATTTGATAACTTTACCCTATGATAATCTATATAGTCTATCACACGATTTACCTGCGACACCAAAAGAGCCTTTTGCTTTAAAATATACTTTTTTTCGAGTATTTTACTCTGTTCTTTAAAGTAACTATTTTGAGAATCAATCAAAAAAGAAGTCACAAAAGCACTCAATATAATAATAGTAAAAATCGGAGTTAAGATGATGAGCTTTGGTATATTTTTCTCACTAAAAAGCATATGTATCCAGTTTTTGTCTGAATTATACTATAATTTTTGTATTTATAGCTAATATTTTCTTTGATGGTTTCGCAATGAATTAATGAAAAAACATAGGCATTTCAATAGATGTTGGATTTTATAAGTATGTGTAAATACTCACAAGTCTTGTCTGCTTTATGATTTCTATTTTCTGTCTTGTTTGCTTTAAATCTTTGATACTCTTTTGTTACTAAAGTATATTTTCCATATTTTTTCATAATTGTTTCAACATCAGATTTGCTCATCAAGCCTTCATTACTATAACTTAAAAATATATATTTAAATTTTGCATTTTTTATTAACTCTTCAAAACTATTATGCACTTCACCTTTTTTACAATAGTCTGAACGAGTATATTCTCTTAATCCAGTTTTACCCTTTGGGATAAAACTATCATATTTGCTAATTGTGTTTAATATATGATAATTAGAGCTGTATTGTCTTTGATTGTATGGTGGGTCTAAGTATAAAATATCTCCACCTATTTCTTTTATTAGTTCATTGCTATCCATATTAAAAACTTGGTGAGAATTATCATTTTTTAAAAAATGAGCTGGTTTCAAAACCAACTCTTTTGCAGCAGACTTTTTAAGATATTTTAAAAATGTACCATACACGGAAGCTGTATTTGCTACTTTATCAGCACTTTCAAGAAGTGAAGCCAATAAAAAATAATATAAATCATCCCTAATATCTTGAGCCCTATACCACTCTTTTATCTGAACTCTCATGCTGTCGATCTTCTTACCATTTTCATCACTAAAATATTTTCGCCCACTCCCACTTCCCAAACAATAGTTTTGATAGATAAAGCCATTCTCAAGAAGTGGCAAACTATTGAGTGCTTCAATGTACTTCTCTTTATCTTCTATCTCTTTATGATTTGCAATATAATTTTTATTCAGTATGAAACTATAATATTCCAAATCATTGGCTATCACTTGCTTCACATCTTTTTTAAAAGTACGACCAACTATCCCAGTCCCAGCAAATAAATCACAAAAAACTTTCTCAGACAAGTCATTGCCAACTACTTTTTTGACTTCTCCTTGTATCCAAGGAGATAATTTAAATTTTGAGCCTATATCATTATTTATAAGTTTGCACATCATAGCCAACTATTTTTTCTATAATATCACCAAGATGAGTGGATTTCTGCATAATTCTAAAATAAATCTCTGCAAATGTATAAATCCTGCCAATTTCATATTCTGTAATTTTAAAATCTTTGCTACTTAATGCTCTAGCAAATAGTTCTGGCTTAAATAATAAATTATCGCATCCATTATTATTTATAATTTGAAATATAGTATCTTCTATTTCATTCAAAATAAATGAATCCAAACTTGTATTATTTTCAATTACATTCGTAAAATTATAATCTAGTATTTCAAATTTTTCATTATTTTCATCAGATATTTTTTCTTTTGTATTTATATCATATAATGAAGCAACTAATTTGTTATTTAAATCATTTTTACTTAAAGTTGATTTGCAATTGGCACTAATTAAAATATTATATTCTTTTTGATTATTCATATGTTTTTATCCTTGAAATATATATTTTCTATGATATTCTAAAAATTCTTCTCTACCATTTACAGGTAAAGCAGGAATATATTCTCCATTATTAACACTTATTCTTGCTCTATTATCACTTGATAATTTATTTGAAATTAAAATCTTTTTTTCAGGAGTAAATGTAATTAAACCAATACCTTTATCAAATAATTTATCATAAAGAGGTGATAGTAAAAATCCATTATTTGGATTCAATCTTTCTTCATTGTTACTATGTATCCAAGGCTTTATATGACTAGCTATAAGTAACTTTTTATCATCAATTTGTGTTATTGGACATCTTTTTAAAGATTTTAATAAATCACTCCTAAAACTACTTTGTCCAATTCTAATTTTTTGTTTAACAATTTTCTCTGTATTTTCAATTTGTTTTTTCTTTCTAAATAATATGTTGTCTTTTTGTACAGTAAAAAATCCTAAATCATACTTTTCAATACTTTCTAAAAATTCAGTTAATCCATATACTCCTGAGGCAATTCTTGTAAATCTATCATCTCTTTGAACTCTTTCTTGAATTGTATTATCAGGTGTTTTACCAGTTTTCTTTCTATATTTTTCAATATTCTCATAGATATATTTTAATGATGCAAATCCACCATTATCATTCATTACCATTTCAATAGCTTCTGAATATGTTAAATTTTCTTTATACACAATTTTTCTCCTTGTAATAATCACTATTCAAAGCTCTATATCTCCAAATACGTCAACACCAAGTTTCCTATGATTTTCCTCAATATTTTTTATATTTGTGGTATAAAATTACCATGGTAAGCATTTTTATGTTTACCTCTTTTATCTCTTTGGTTTATTATCCAAAGCGAATCTGTATTTATATCAATATCTTTCCAGTTTTGCATTTTCATATCATTATGTTTTATATTGACATGTTATCTAAAAAATCCCATGCTTTTCATAAAGTGGATTTGTAATAATAGCTAGATATTTAACTATTTATTAGTGAATATTATAGCACCTTTTGCTGTTATTTGAAAATATTTTAGATGTATCTATTTTATTTGTATTCTATTAATATTTTTAAATTAATCTTTGTATATGTCGAAAAAAGAACATTTTAGCTATAATTTTGTAAAGGCAATAAACATGAAACAAAGTTTTAAAAACGACTATAGTGAGGGATGTCATCCAAAAATTCTTGAGGCTTTAATGAAGACAAATCTTGAGGCTCAAGAAGGGTATGGAGAAGATATTTACACCAAGGAAGCAAAAAGATTGATTCAAGAAAAGATGGGTAATGGAAACTCAGATATTTATCTTGTTTCAGGAGGCACGCAGGCAAATTTGATAGTCATATCTTCAGCTTTAAGACCTTATGAATCTGTTATATCAGCAGATAGTGGGCATATCAATATCCACGAAGCAGGGTCTATAGAAGCAGTAGGACATAAGATAAACACCATAAAAAGTGATGATGGCAAGATATATGTTAAGGGGATACAAAAGGTATTAGATGAACATGACGAAGCTCCACATGTGGTGAAGCCGAAGATGGTTTATATCTCAAACTCTACAGAGCTTGGAACGATTTATCAAAAGGATGAACTGGAAAAACTCTCAAAATTTTGCAAAGCAAATGATTTGTATCTGTTTATGGATGGTGCGAGACTTGGATCTGCTCTTAGTTCGAAAAATAATGATCTTACTCTAAAAGACTTGTCTGAATTGCTCGATATTTTTTATATAGGCGGGACAAAAAATGGAGCACTTTTAGGTGAAGCTATAGTTATAAACAATAGCGATTTAAAAAAAGATTTTGCATATAATATAAAACAAAAAGGTGCCTTGATGTCAAAAGGCAGGATTTTGGGAGTGCAGTTTATGACACTATTTAAAGAAAATATCTTTTTTGACTTGGCGCATCATGCAAATCTTATGGCACAAAAGATAGCACATGCTATTCAAAAGAGTGGATTTTCATTTTTAAGCAATCCGCAAACTAATCAGATTTTTCCGATTTTACCAAATACCTTAATCAAAAAACTTGAAAAAAAGTATGATTTTCATATATGGAAAAAGATAGATAAGGAAAATTCAGCGATAAGGCTCGTAACATCTTGGGCGACAAAAGAAAATATTGTTGATGAGTTTATATGTAATATGCAAGCCTTACAATTTTGATCTACATGTAAGGCTTGTTTTTAGTTAGGAAATTAAAGATTTAACTTGCAGAGCAATTTCTAGCTCTTCGTTTGTTGGAATTACTAAAACTTTTACCTTGCTATATTTTGTATTGACTTCTAGTATCTCTTTTGCTCGCTGGTTGTTTTTATTTATATCCAAAGATATTCCAAGATTTTCTAAATTTGAGCAACTCTCTTTTCTTACTTCTATATCATTTTCTCCGATACCACCAGTAAAAATCAAACAATCAACTCTACCTAAAACCGCAGAATATGAGCCAATATATTTTTTAATTCTATAGTTAAACATTTCTAATGCCAACTTAGCTCTTTGTTCTCCTTTTT